>CALFUG010000079.1 GCA_937928455.1 uncultured Clostridia bacterium | reverse complement strand
GTGGTTTCTTCTTATCGTGCCGCCAACTTGATTATAAAAAGTTGGCAGAAAAAATACAAAAGACTACCGGATGCCTTTATATTAGAGGGACCTCATGCAGGAGCTCATCTGGGTCTTTCTATGAATCAAGTAGTCGACAGCGGTGTTGATTTTTATCATGTAGTGGGTTCATTTAAAAAAGAATTGGCGGCATTTCCCTCTATAAAGCTTATCGTCTCAGGGGGAATCAAAGGATGGGAGGAGGCCACCACGTATTTATCTATGGGCGCAGATGGCATTCAATTGGGTACTCGATTCCTCACCACAGTCGAATGTGATATGAACTCCTCCGTGAAAAAAACCTATTTAGATCTGGAAAAGAAACAGATCACCGTGATGGAATCTCCGCTTAGAATGCCGGCCAGGGTGTTGAAAAATAAATTGATTCAAGATGTGGAAACCGGGGTACGAAAAGAGTTTCAATGTGACCACTGCTTATCCAACTGTATGGGGTCCGAAAGCACCTTCTGTGTAAAAGATGCATTGATTCGTACGGCCAATGGCGATGTGGATCAAGGCCTGCTATATATTGGAGCGGGAGGCGGGGAAGTGAAAGCCTTGGAATCTGTCCAGGATATTTTTAAAGAATTTACAGAAAAAAGTGGTGATTGACAAAGTATGGTAATATATGGTATGTTTTATGTGAGGTACCCCATGGATTACATTCACATTGGCATCTATAGTAAAGAGGATGGATACGGAGAACTGCTTTCCAGAAAGCTGGCTCAGTACTATCCTCGTTTTTATTTTACCCTTCTTTCGGAAGAACAGGTGAGGCATAGTGGTCTGAGAAATCAGTACGATCTGCTGATGGTGGACGGATTGCAGGAACCGTTGGGCGGAAAATATGTGGGTCTGGTATCCTCTCCCAGTCAAGTGGTAATCGATGAGGAGAAAATGGAATTCAAGCTGTTCAAATATGGCAATGTACGGGAAATGACGCAGCACCTTTTATTACTGTATTCTTCGATTACTGGCAGACCCAGATATTCATTAGAGAATCATAGAGCACAGTATCTTATGTTCTTAAGCCCAGGAGGAGGAACGGGAACCACCACCATAGCATTGGGAACATCTCACTGTCTCGCACGGCATTTGGGGAAGAAGGTCTTATATCTTTCATTGGAAGATTTTGTTTCTGCCCCAGTCAGTTCAAAGGAAAGAGGCTTGGAAGAGTTTATTTACTATTACCATAATCATCCTCCCAGCGCCACTCCGTTGGAAGCATACCAAGAAAAAGGGCTCTTTGAAATATGGAGATTTCGGTCAAGATGGGGCCCGAATCCATTATTGGCCTTGGAAGAATTAGAACTACTTTCCATGTTGAACTTTATGGAAAAGAACGGCGGATATGATTATATGGTTCTTGACATTGGAAATCGTTCCAGTTTCTGGTCGGAGTCTTTTCTGGCCCGCGCTCATCGTATTGTCATGATTACCCACAAGGGATTGAATAAAGGGGAAATGAAACGGTGGAAGGATTATTTAGAAACCATAGGGGGGAATTTGTTAGACAACAAGATACAGTGGGTGGTTAATCGTTGTGGAGTGATAACAGAATGGGAAAATGAGGAAAATTCAAGGCTTCTTTGGATCGATGAATCCGAAGAATCACTTTCTACAAGGCTGGACGGTTTATCCATGAAGGGAGATTTTGGAGGAGATATGAAGCGATTAATGAAGGAATTAACATAGAATTAACATTCTCTTAACATAAGAAACTTTTATTCTGGGTCAAGGTCTTGTATATTTGAATTACAAAATACGGAAAAGGAAATAGAACATGAATGAAAATGTACAAATGATTGTGACCTTGCTAGGCGGATTGGCCGTCTTTATTTATGGGATGAATCTCATGAGTGATGGATTGCAAAAAACCGCGGGAGATCGCATGAGAAACATTTTATATGTTTTGACGAAAAATCCGGTGGTGGGAGTGCTAGCCGGCGCTTTGGTCACAGCGGTTCTTCAATCCAGCAGTGCCACTACGGTAATGGTTATCGGGTTTGTCAGTGCCGGTTTGATGAAATTGCCCCAAGCGGTGAGCGTAATATTAGGGGCAAATATCGGGACTACCGTTACGGCCCAATTGATTGCTTTTAAAATCGGAGATTATGCCTGGATATTCGTAGTTATCGGTTTCGTGATGTTCTTTTTTATAAAGAAAGAAAAGGTCCAAAACATTGGGGAAACCCTTTTTGCTTTTGGACTTCTTTTTGTTGGCATTAACACCATGTCCGCCACGATGAAGCCATTGGCGCAGACGGAAGCTTTTTCACAACTGATGTTAAATGTGGCGGATAGTCCGATATTGGGAGTCCTGGTGGGAGCTTTGATGACCGCCATTATTCAGTCCAGCTCGGCGGTGATTACAGTGTTGCAGAACCTGGCGGCCACGCCGGGTCCTGACGGAGTCAATAGGTTGATTGGCATTGAGGGGGCGATTCCTATTCTATTCGGAACCAATATCGGGACCACTGTCACCGCTTTGTTAGCCTCCATCGGAGCTTCTATCAATGCAAAAAGGACGGCTTTGGCACATACATTTTTTAATTTTAGTGGTACATTAATTTTTCTTTTTATCATTCCTTTATATACGAAATTAGTGATTATGATTTCGCCAGCAGGGCCAGAGGTGGAAGTCATTTCCAGGCAGGTGGCCAATGCCCATCTACTGTTTAATGTAATCGCAACGATCTTGTGGCTGCCCTTTATTTTCGTATTAGTGAAGATAGTTACCAAACTCATTCGTGGGGAGGATGCGGTAAAACCCATTTCCGAACCGTTATATTTGGATTACAAAGTCATCGAAACACCTTTGTTTGCCATTCATTTAGCCGCCCAGGAAATTCTTCGCATAGCGGACATTACATCCGAAATGATCGGTCAGGCGAGAGAAGCTTTTCTTTTGAATAGTTACAAGGCAGTCTATAAAGTGGAAGAGTTGGAAGATGTAGTAAATAATGTGCAGGAGCAAACCGTGAAGTACTTATCTTCTCTATTTGGCATGGATTCCTTAACCGAAAAACAAGCCATGGAGATATCGGCCTATATCCATATCGCATCGGATATTGAGCACATAGCCGATCAATGTACGAATATTTCAGAGTTTGCCGCTGACAAGATAAAAGGTGGATATGACTTCTCGGATACTGCAGTAGCTGAGTTAACGGTTAGCTTTGACCAAATCGAATACATGATGAAGACCACACTAAATGCCCTTCGGACGGGAGATCGTATATTAGCCAATGATGTGTTAGAACAAGAAAAAGAAGTGAATCAGATGGAAGCACGTCTCCGAAAGAATCACATGAAACGTCTCAATGAGAGAAAATGTTCTCCGGAATTCACGGTGATTTATACAGATATGATTCATAACTTGGAAAAAATCGGAGACTATTGTACGAATATAGCGGAAGCCGTATTAGAAGATTTTCACTTTAAAGACAAGAAACAAATGCCAAAGACTTCCCGCTAGTCTCATTGCGACAGAATGCTTCCCGTGCTACAATGATAGCGATGGGAAGCATTTTTTGTGGAGAGAAACATGAAAAAGATTTTAGTGATTGAAGATGAACCTAACATTCTTGAACTGGTTTTATACAATATTCGCTCCAATGGATTTGAGGGAATGGGAGCAGAGGATGGTATCATTGGATTGGAGTTAATCCAAAAGGAAAAGCCGGATTTGATTCTATTGGACTTGATGTTGCCCGGCAAGAATGGAATGGAAATCTGTCGGGAGCTACGGGAGTCGGGAGATCGAACCCCCATCATTATGTTGACTGCGAAAACCGATGAATCCGATCGCGTGTTGGGACTGGAGTGGGGGGCGGATGACTATATTTCAAAACCCTTTGGGATTCGTGAATTGATGGCAAGAATAAAAGCAGTATTGCGCCGTTATGAAGAACAAGATAAGGAGTATTTCAAACCAACAAAACCGATGATGGAAATAGAATCGGCAGAATCCGTTATTCGAATCAATGGGTTGGTTGTGGATGAGGAGCGATTTCAAGTGAAAGTGGATGGGACACCAGTGATTCTAACGGCAAAGGAATTTGAATTGTTATCCTTCTTAGCCAGAAATCAAGGATTGGTATTCACTCGAGATCAACTGTTGGATAAGGTGTGGGGGATTGAGTATGCCGGTGAGACGAGAACCGTAGATGTCCATATCCGTTATTTGAGGAAAAAATTGGAGGATGCCTCAATAAAAAAAGGAGAAGAACGATATATCGAAACCATTCGTGGAAAGGGGTATCGTTTTAAATGAAAAAGAAATATTTTGGGTTTGCTCTTCTTTTGTCGGTATACAATATCTTATTGGCCTATGTCATTTTTGAGATTTTTGAACGGGGTATTATACTTTATGTTTTATTGGCAATTTTAGGAACTGTGTTTCTATTTTTCACGATGTACAATTGGTTGGTTCGACCGGTCTTGGATTTGAAGAAACAATTGGAAGAGTCCGAAAATATTCGCAAAGAATTTGTGGCAAATGTAACACATGAGTTTAAGACACCCCTCACATCCATTGCAGGGTTTATTGAAACCTTGCAGGAAGGTGCGCAAGAAGACAAAGAAATTCGAGAAAAGTTCCTGGATATTATTGCCATCGAAACGGCTCGGCTGGCTCGTCTGATCGATGACTTATTCATCATATCGGAAATCGAAAATCGAAAAACCATCGATACAAAAGAGACCTTTGATGTGATAACGGTGTTGGCCCAAATCATAGAGGCCATGGAACCCATTGCTCAAGGCCAGGGGATCCGAATTGTATTAGAATCGGAACCTCATTTGGTCCTGCATGGAAGCGAAGACCGATTTCGACAGATGCTGGTAAACCTCATTGAGAATGCCATTAAGTACTCTGGAAACGGAAAATTTATTGTGGTGGGAGCCAGGGAAGAACGAGATCACATTCTGGTGTTTGTAAAGGACCAAGGAATTGGCATCGCCCCAGAAAACATCCACAGGCTGTTTGAAAGATTTTATCGAGTAGATAAGTCCAGGTCTCAGAAAATGGGAGGGACCGGTTTGGGACTATCCATTGTGAAGCATGCGGCCTCTTTGTTCTCTGCTCAACTAACCGTTGACAGTACATTTGGAGAAGGCTCCACCTTTTCCATTCATTTCCCAAAGTAAGGAAGTAGAATAACAGAAGAGATGTTCATCGCTTAATGTCGTTTCGCTACAGTTGCCATATATTGGCAACTGTTTTATGTTGTATATATGGATACGCTACATCAAACAATACAGGATATACGTGAGATTTTGGTTCTCCAACACCGGGAATTAACCGATGAAGAAGCCATGGAAATTATTGAAAATCATGTATTTCAACATGAAGAATTTGCTTTTTTGTCCGTAAAACAAAAGAGTCAATATATTCGACGGGTTTACCATGCGGTTCGAAAGGATTTGGATATATTAAATCCCTATCAAGAAGACGAAAAGGTTTCTGAAATTATGGTCAATGGTATCGGAAATATTTTTATAGAGAGCTCCGGGAAAATAATGTCCGTTCCAGAGAACTTTGATACGGTGGAAGCCCTGGAGGAGGTTATTCGAAGATTAGCCGCCGGTGTTCAACGGGAGATTAACGAATTGAATCCCATTGTAGATGCTCGATTGCCGGATGGCTCACGAGTAAATGCGGTCTATAAGAATGTGGCAATAAATGGTCCTATTCTCACCATTCGAAAATTTCCAAAGAAATATATTACCATGGAGAATTTAATCGCGAATGAAACCATCCCCAAACCAGCGGCGGATTTCTTGGGCGAATTAGTGAAACAAGGCTACAACATTCTCATTAGCGGCGGCACATCTTCCGGGAAAACTACTTTTCTAAATGTACTATCCCACTATATACCTGAAAATGAACGAGTCATCGTTATCGAAGATTCTGCGGAGCTTCAAATTCCCAATATCCACAATATTGTTCGATTGGAATGTCGTAATGCGAATTTGCAAGGCAGAGGGGAAGTAACCATGGAGCAGCTGATTAAGACCAGCCTTCGAATGCGACCTGACCGGATCATAGTAGGTGAGATTCGTGGAAAGGAAGTGCTGGATATGATTCAGGCTATGAATACCGGACACGATGGCAGTTTGTGTACCGGTCATGGAAACTCTGTTCAAGGTATGCTTCGTCGACTAGAAGCTATGTTTCTGCAAGCAACGCCTTTCCCCATTGAGGCCATACGTTCTCAAATTGCAGAAGCCATCGATATTATGGTTCATCTGGGTCGGTTTCAGCAAGGACAACGTCGTGTATTGGAAATCTGTGAGTTGTCCGGTTTACAGGAAGAGGATTATCGTTTAAATCCTCTTTTTTCTTATAGGAAAGAGGAAGGATTAGTGGCTACCGGTAATGATATCAAGAAGGCGAAAAAGTTATGGGAATAAGAAAAATGATAGATTTCAAGCCTTGGAAATTATCTGCATTTGATGGGAAATGGTGGAGAGAAGGCGAATTTATCTGCTATGCGGGTAAGATTTTTATATTGTCCTTATCCATCGTGTATCTATTCTATAATCGCATATGGATGATACTGGGATTTCCTTTGATGATTCCATTTCTTATGGAACGATTTCGGCATAGGAAGAAAGTGATGGACGAGATAAATCTGTTGGTTCAATTTAGAGACTTCTTATATTCTCTTTCTGTTTCAGTTGCTTCCGGTAGACAAATGGGCCAAGGTTGGGTAGAGGCGGAAGCCTATATGGCCACCTTATACGACGAAAACAGTATTTTTCGCGTGGAACTGTCTCACATGATTTATCGTTTTCAAGAGGCCAGAGAACCGGAAGATCAAATATTAATGGATCTCAGTTTAAAATATCCCTTGGAAGATATGAAAACCTTTGCGGAAGTGTATCGTATTTGTCGTTCCACAGGAGGTGATTTGGAGAAATCCATATTGACAACCATTCAAGTATTGCTGGATAAAATGGAAATTCAACAGGAATTTAATGCGTTAACTGCACAAAAAAAGTATGAGGCGAAGATTATTGCCGTCATTCCGTTTTTCATGTTGGCGTTACTTCGATTTGCCAGTCCGGGATATCTAAATATCTTATATAACTCGCTGGAAGGGTTCCTCCTAATGACGCTTGCCATAAGTCTTATACTAGGTTCTTTTTTATGGATGACCAAACTATTGGAAGTCAGAATATGAATATAAATAGGGGCTATTTGAAGTTAATATTCGGGGATTCCAGAAGAAGAAAAGCTCGCTATGTCAGATTGTATGGAGAAGAGGATTCGGATTTCTTCATTCATGATAACCGCCGGAAAATGATGCGACAGTGGATAGGGGCTTTGGTCTTTTCCGGCCTGGTGGGTTTATTGCTTGTGTTCGCTCAATTACCAAATCCATTGTCTAATTCCATACTTCATGAAAAGGGGGGATACATCCTATATTTTCCGAAGGAATGGGCAGATTCCATTTCCTTAGAGGTGGAAATGACTCTGGGAGATGATCTACGGAAGTCGAATATTTCTTTGAAACCCTTCCAAGAGGAGAGAAACGATATCAGCGAATTACATAAAAACCCATCAGATCAAATATTTCACCAAGCGGAAAGAGAATTGAGACAATGGGCAAATAGTACAAAAGTAGATTCCCGTGCATCTCCCGTTCAGTTGCCGGAGAAATCATCGGAAGGGGTGGTGTATCATTGGGGGATATCGAAAGAAAATAATTATCTGCTATTACCTTTAATACCGATAGGTTTTGTTGTTTTTCTCTTTTTTCAAAGGGATCAGGATCTGAGAAGAAAAGAGTTGGAATCCAATGAATCGGTACAGAATCAATTGATCCCATTTGTAACTCGATTGGTCTTACTTATGGAGGCGGGGATGGTGGTATCTGCCGCACTGGAACGAATGATGAGTGAATATAAAAGGTGGCATCACATCAATCAAAGGAAGGATTATTTTATTCAGCAAATGGTGGGTATTGACCATAGGGTTCATGAAACAAAAGGAGACTATGTCAAGGAAATAAAAGGCTTTTCCCATCGACTGGGAAATCCGGACTTCATTCGGATTATGGGGATTATCGAAGAAAACAAGCATAAGGGAACAGAATTGAGTCAGAAGCTTCTTATGGAAACCCGTTCATTATGGGAAAAAAGAAAAAAG
>CALFUG010000078.1 GCA_937928455.1 uncultured Clostridia bacterium | reverse complement strand
CCCAGACCAAATCCCACACCTGGAATGGGGGGACCTCCCAATTGTTCGATGAGGTGGTCATATCGTCCCCCACCGCACACCGTTCCTTGAGCGCCGATACTATTGGTTACAAATTCAAATGCCGTTTTGGTATAATAGTCCAAACCCCGTACAATACCCGCATCCACCTGGAAGGGAATATGGTACGCCTTAAGATTCCCCTGGAGGTCTTCAAAAGCCGTTTTGCATTCATCACACAAATACTCCAGCATCGTGGGCGCTCCTTTGGAAAGCCGTTGACAAATCTCACTCTTGCAATCCAGAATTCTCAGTGGATTTTTTTCATATCGAATTTTGCAAGTATCACATAATTCATCAAATTTGGGTTCCAGAAATTCTTTGAGTGCCTTTCGATGTGACTCCCGACATTTCGGACAACCAATGCTATTGATACGCAGTTCAATATCTTTAATACCCATTTCTTGGAGAAAATCGTATCCCAGTGCAATCACTTCCGCATCGGCCATCATATCCATAGTTCCGAATATCTCAATACCAAACTGGTGAAACTCTCGCAATCTACCGGACTGGGGCTTTTCATATCGAAAGCAAGGAATGTTATAATAGTATTTAGTGGGCTGCACTTCCGCATATTGCCGGTGCTCCACGAAAGCCCTCACTACAGGAGACGTTCCTTCCGGTCGCAACGTGATACTTCGGTTGCCATAGTCAAGAAAGGTGTACATTTGCTTCTCCACAATATCTGTAGTGTCTCCCACTCCACGCGTAAACAATTCCGTATGTTCAAAAACAGGAGTTCGAATCTCCCGAAAGCCATATCTTTTACATATCTCAGCGAAAGCCTTCTCTACATAATGCCATTTGTGAACTTGAGACGGCAGTATGTCCTTGGTACCTTTTGGTGCATTAATCATCATGACAATTCCTCCATAAACAAATCTTTTTTCTTTCGTTGAATCATTTCTTCCAGTCGGTCGATATATATTTCATAGTTCGAAACATTAGGAATTCGTTCCAATCGATCTTCCTTTGAATAATATGCTTTGCTAATTCCCCCAGCGCCTACCGCCACAATGGTCTGACGCTCTTCCATGATTCTTACATTATACCACCCTTTATAGCCTGGCAAAGTATACCCTACATTTTCCAATGACCCCGCCATATGCTTCTGTCGGTATAGATAATATGGGATATAACCCTGTTCTCTTAAACTCTTTGATCCCATATCCAGCATTTCTTCCACGATGGCGCGCTGTCGGTAGTGATACCCCTCGTCTTGTTCCATGAGAGAAGAACCCCTCTTTACTGCCAACGTATGCACCGTAATGTTGTGTGGTTTCAAAGACTGCATCTCATGTAATGTGTTCATGAAATCCTTTGTAGTTTCACCTGGCAAACCTGCAATCACATCCGTGTTAATGATAAACCCCATGGAATGGCTCTCTTGAAAAGCCTCCCGAACTTCTTCCACCGTATGGCTTCTGCCGATTCGCTGTAAAGTTTCGGTTTTCATGGTTTGCGGATTTATGCTAATTCGGTGGACTCCCCATTTTTTCATTACCCTTAATTTTTCAACGGTAATGGTATCAGGACGCCCGGCTTCCACCGTCAACTCCTGTAAATTGTCTAAAATAAATTCTTGTTTCAACAAAGACAATAGTTCGTCCAACTGCAGTGGCGATAATGTGGTGGGTGTTCCCCCGCCAACATAAATGGTTTCCACCCCTTGCTTCCGATTCCTTAAAGCATTGGCCACATAATGGACTTCCCGAACCAGTGCCTTAAAATATCGATCGATATCTTCCTGATTTCCTTGATTGGATGGAAAGCTACAATAAAGGCAACGTGTAGGACAAAAGGGAATTCCCACATAGAGAGCCGCTTCCTTGGAACTTTTTTGAATAATTTCTTGCTGATGTTCCCATATTTCCATCAACAGCTCAGTCTTCTCTTCGGATACATAATAGTGCTCTAGGAGAATCCGTTCTGTTTGTATTTTGCCCCACTTTCGTATCAATTCTCCAGTAAGCTTTACCGGTCTTACTCCTGTTAAAATGCCCCAGGGTGGTCGATATGCCGTGATTTCGGATAGTTGTTCATACAATCGCTGTTTCACCATATCCTTGGTGATATCCTCCGTCTCTATTGCCTCTATCAGCCGGAATTCATCCTTCGGAAGAAAAACCTTTACCAATTCTTGAAATTCATATGGGTTTAAATGGTTTGGTATGGCAAATTCATACAAAGAAATTATTCTCCTTCTCATATCCTATGTTCGTTGGCTCCATGTGGCCCGGAAAAACATCCGTATCATCCGGTAACACAAATAATTTATGATGAATGGAGTCACGAATCTCTTCGAAACTACCCCCCGGAAAATCCGTTCGTCCAATGCTATTGCGGAACAAAGTGTCCCCGCTAAATAGAACTCGTTCCACGAGGATACACAATCCTCCCTTGGTATGCCCCGGCGTATGCAGAAATTGTAATTCCAAATCCCCAATCAACAAGGATTCTCCTTCTTTTACCATTTCATCAAGATGTACTACAATGGGTTTCCCCCAAATTTCTCGGCTGAAATTTAGTTCCGGATTTTTCAACATTTCCTTTTCTGCTTCGTGAGCCAACACTTTTAGCTGGGGGAAAGCTTGTCGATACCCCTCCACACCGCTAACATGATCTCCATGCCCATGGGTTAATATGAGATGTGTTATAGTCAGTCCTCGTTTTTGAGCCTCCTTCACCAACTCCGCATCATAAATCCCTGCATCCACAATAAATCCTTGGTTGGTGTTAGAATCTATCACCAGATAAGTGTTACATGCCGCTCCTTGTTGTCCATAAATTTTAATTTCCATCCATTACTTTTCCTTTTCTTCTTTTTCTTCTCTTTTCCTATTCTTCTCTTTTCCTAAAACACTTTTTTGCTATCCATCAAAATGGTCACCGGACCATCGTTACTGATTTCCACCATCATCTCTGCTTGAAA
>CALFUG010000077.1 GCA_937928455.1 uncultured Clostridia bacterium | reverse complement strand
GAACCGGTTGCCCTGGCTTCTCATCGCAGAAAAATAAAATCGGTAGGAAATGGCATCACTTTCCGCAGAGATCTTACATCACAAAAGGATATCGACGTGGCCGTTGTGGGAATTGCCGATACGGTAGCTTCCCGGCTTCGTCAATACCAGGTAAAGGCGTCGGGCATTCGAATTGAAATGAAAGACCCGGATTTTCATTCCATCAGCCGTCAAACACAATTGGAAAAGCCTACTCAATTAGCCCACGAAATTACCCGGGTTGCCAAAGAATTGATTCAAGCATGCGGGTACCCTACCAAACCTATTCGTTTGCTCACCATTACGGGGATTCAACTAGTAGATGAAGCCACATCGGAACAACTTAGTCTTTTTTCAGAAGAAGAAGCTTCTCGTTTTGGAGAGGAACGGTTGGAACGTACCTTGGATCAAATTCGGCAAAAATATGGCTTGGGTTCCGTTCATTTTGGAAGTCTTCTTCATAATGATATTGGGCTGGATTTAGAGGAAATCAAAGAGGAGGATTGACATCCTCCTCTTAATCTATCTACACCATTCATCAGATTCCCATCGGTAAAAAGGGCTAAATCGATAATACATCCGCCAATTCGATATAACTCTGGTCGTGGGTACGAGTCATTTTCAGTGCATCTCCCAGATCATATGCCACTATTTCATTTCCATTAATTCCCACCGCTTTACTGGAGCTATCATCCCGCAACAACTCTACCGCTTTGTAGGCCGTCCTGCTGGCTAACAAACGGTCTCTTGCAGTAGGCGAGCCGCCTCGTTGTACATAACTTAATACGACTATTTTCGTATCAACCCCGGTCCGCTCTTTTATCATGTCTGCCAAGTCCTCCGAACGTATTTCCACTCCCTCCGCCTTTATAATGATGTTATGAAGTTTTCCACGATTTCGACCCTGGATGATTTTTCGGCATACTGCATTGATGTCTACTGGGATTTCCGGAATTAATATGGTTTCGGCTCCTCCAGTAACACCGGCATACAGCGCGATGTCTCCACAATGTCTTCCCATCACTTCAATTACCGTACTTCGTTCGTGGGAGGAAGAAGTATCCCGGATGTTGCTGATGGACGACAGTACCGTATTCACCGCCGTATCAAACCCGATGGAAAAGTCCGTATATGCCAAGTCATTATCGATGGTTCCCGGCACTCCCATGACGGTAAATCCGGCTTCCGATATTTTCAACCCTCCCATCATAGATCCATCGCCGCCAATAATGATAACACCTTCAATGGAAAAACTTTCCAGCATGTTCAAGGCTCTTTTAAAGCCCTCATCCGTCATGAATCTCTCGGAACGAGCCGTGCGAAGCATGGTTCCTCCTCGATGAAGAATGTCGGATACCGAGGAGACATCCATCTCCTTGATTTCTCCATCAATAAGACCTGCAAATCCCCTCTCTATGCCATAAACCTTCATCCCATGATAGATGCCACCTCTCACTGCCGCTCGTATGGCTGCGTTCATTCCCGGGGAATCCCCTCCGCTTGTCAATACACCTATGGTTTTCATTTCTTCTCCTCACACAGTTTCACATTATCCGCTCCAATGATTTCTCCCAGCTTTTGCATCAGTTCACTACAAGGG
>CALFUG010000076.1 GCA_937928455.1 uncultured Clostridia bacterium | reverse complement strand
CTGGACCATACCAACTGAAAGTCTTCTCGCTGGTCTAAATTCGGAAAGAAGGTATCCGCTTCAAATTCATCTTCAATTTTTGTCACATATACCACGTCACAATAGGGAAGATACTGGCGATATACACTCTCTCCACCAATAACATAAATGTCTTCCTTATGATAATCATCCAGAATTTCCACCAGCTCCTGCTGGGTATGGCACACACAACAAGGTGCATCAAATTCCGGATTTCTGGAAAGTACCGCATTTACCCTATCCGGTAATGGCATTCTTCCGGGCAAAGATTCGTAAGTCGCTCTGCCCATAAGAACCACCTTGCCTTTGGTTTTCTCTTTGAAGTATTTCAGGTCTCCTGGAACGTGACACAATAGCTGTCCACAATTCCCGATAGCCCAGTTTCTATCTACGGCCACAATGGCTTTCATGCATGTTCTCTCTTTCCTAAACAGCGATGGGTATGTTCTTAATCTGGGGGTTTGTCTGATAGTTTTCTATGATCAAGTCATCTACTTTAAAATCATAAAAATCACGTATATCCGGGTTGAGGCGAAATTGAGGAGATGGATATTGAATCCTCTCAATCATCTCCTGAATAATAGGAATGTGCCGATCATATATGTGCGCGTCCGAAATAACATGGACCAATTCTCCCGGCTTCAATCCCGAAACCTGGGCAAACATATGAACCAGCACCGAATACTGAACCACATTCCAGTTATTGGCCGCCAGAATGTCCTGAGACCTTTGGTTCAATATGGCATTCAGCCGATCTCCTGTTACATTAAAAGTCATACTATACGCACAAGGCTCTAATCCCATTTCCATCAAGTCACTAAAATTGAAAATGTTTGTCATGATGCGTCGTGAGTAGGGTGTATTTTTCAATTGCCACAATACGTTATCCACCTGGTCCATTTCACCATGAGGGAATCGGTACTTCACTCCCAGTTGATATCCATAGGCTTTGCCAATGGAACCATTGCAATCCGCCCATTCATCCCATATGCAACTGTTTAGTTCATTGGTGTTGTTAGATTTTTTTTGCCAAATCCATAAGAGTTCGTCTACGGCGGAACGAATGGCGGTAGGTCGCAGGGTGAGAGCGGGAAATTCCTTGGAAAGATCGTATCGATTCACTACCCCAAAAGTCTTCACCGTGTGAGCCGGTGTTCCATCCTCCCATTTGGGTCGAACCAATTGGCCTTGGGAAGAGTAACCATTCTCCAATATATTTCGACACATTTTCACGAAAAGTACATCCGCCTGACTCATGACACTTCCCCTTTCCTGCTCCTAGTTCCACACAAAATATTTGAATACAATCAATATAGCCCCCACCACAATAACGGCTATCCAAATCTTCTCATTGGTTTTTAGGGGTTTGCCTTTTTCATTTCGGGTAGCCTCGTAATCTTTTTCGTTGATTTCTCGATTGGCGCGCCAATAATCTCCAATCACATCCCTGGCTTTATTTCTGGTTTCTCTCTTTTTACCCATTCTTCTCCTCATTTTTCATGTGACCAATTTCTCGAATCACCCAGTCCATAATCTCATCCAACCGCCGGGATTGATTTTCAAGATATAAATACCCAACCAGTGCTTCCATTGCTGTCGCCCACTTATAAGTAACGGGGTCCGTGCTTTTGGGACGGGAACTACTCTTATGATTGCGCGCCCGCTTCACCAAGCCCTGTTCTTCCGGTGTTAGTCGGTCAAAAATACGTTTAAGAGCCGTGGCTTGACCATCGGCTCTCACGTATTCCACCGACTTTTGATGTAATACATCCACATGAACAGAACCCTTGCTTAAAACATGTTTCCGAATATATACCTCGTAAACCGCATCTCCAATGTAGGCCAATGCCGTGGTATTCATATGGCTCATCCTTCATCCCGCATGATTTGAACACCCTGAGGAGTATCCTTCAAAACGATGCCTCGCTCCTTCAATAAATCCCGTATCTCATCCGCCCTCTGAAAGTCTTTGTTTGCCCTGGCTTCTTGTCGCTGCTGAACCAAACTTTGTATCTCTTCATCCCAGGATACCTCCTCGGCATCCTGCAATAATCCCAGAACATCACAAAGTTCCTGAAGCAGGGCCAGTCCATCTTTTGCAAATGGTTTACTGCCTTCTGTTTTTAGGACAGTATGGATTTGCGTAATCAACTCAAATACTGCCGTAATGGCATCTGCCGTATTTAAGTCGTCATCCATCGCCTTCCGGAATCGTTCCCGGTAAGTGGCCATGGCCTGAAGCGCCTCCCACTCCTTCTCCGTCAACTGCTCCTGGCCTTGTGCCAGAACATGCTTCAATGTTTCCTTTGTATTCTTGATGCGAGCCAGACTACTTTTTGCTTGTTCCATCAGGCTTTCACTAAAATTTATGGGATTCCGGTAATGCCCAGACAACAAAAAGTAACGTATCGCTTCCCCGTCATACTCCTTCAGTATGTCTCTCACCGTAAAAAAGTTCCCCTTGGACTTACTCATTTTTTCATTATCTATTGTTATATATCCATTGTGCATCCAATACTTGGCAAATGGTACACCGTTTTGTGCTTCGGATTGGGCGATCTCATTTTCATGATGGGGGAAGGTTAGGTCTTGTCCTCCCGCATGAATGTCTATGGTATCACCCAAGTATCTCTTGCTCATGGTAGAGCATTCGATATGCCAGCCGGGTCGCCCCATACCCCAAGGAGATTCCCATGCAATTTCATTCTCTTCTTTTCTTGCTTTCCACAAGGCAAAATCCAAAGGGTCTTTCTTTGTTTCGTCAATTTCCACCCGGCATCCGGATACCAACTCCTGTATGTTCTGTTTGCTTAACTTCCCATACCCGGAAAATGCTCTGGTATTGAAGTAAACATCTCCGTCATTATCATAAGCATACCCCTTATCGATCAGCCCTTGGACAAATGCAATAATCTGCGGGATATTTTCCGTTACTTTCGGGTGCACCGTGGCTTTCCGCACATTTAAGGCTTCCGCATCCTTGAAGTATTCCTGAATGTATTTTTCGCTCACCTCACTGGCGGATATTCCTTCTTCCTTGGCCCGATTGATGATTTTGTCATCCACATCCGTAAAGTTCTGGACGAAGTCCACCTGATACCCGATATATTCCATATACCGTCGCAAGGTATCAAAGACCACAAAGGGTCTGGCATTTCCTATGTGAAAATAATTATAAACCGTGGGTCCACATACATAGAT
>CALFUG010000075.1 GCA_937928455.1 uncultured Clostridia bacterium | reverse complement strand
AAACCGGCCCACCCAGTGAGCCTCCCGGGCAAGTCAAAGAGAAAACCGGTCCACCCAGTGAACCACCGGGACAAGCCAAAGAAAACACTGGACCACCCAGCGAACCGCCTGGACAAGCCAAAGAAAATACCGGTCCACCCAGTGAACCGCCCGGACAGGGTGGAGAGAAGCCGGGGCCTCCCAGTAGTCCACCGGGTCAATCCAAAGATAAAGGTGGCACACCTACCGAAAAACCCGGAAACAAACCAAATAATGGTGGGAATAAGCCAAATGGATAAAAATATAAAATGGGTGCAATAAAACCCCTTTTTTCTACGTTATTGTAGTATAAGGGGTTTTAAATTGTAAGTTATTACAGATAGTACTTCGAAGCTACGTTATAAAGGAGGGAAAACCGTGACAGACAAAAAATGGCGACAGTCCACACTAATTATCAGTGGACTTACGGTAATAGCTATATTATTTATAGTTATTCTATGGGGAACTCCTGTAACAGCATAGCAAGTACTGTGCAAATGCGAGTCCTTCACTCGTAAGCATTAGGCTATATTATTAAAGAGCGCCGACAGTTAGCCACCCTGGCTGTGCGGTGCTCTTTAATTTACAGAAAGATAGAAATGTTAAAAGGCTTTATTGACATATGACAGAAAAACTGTCAGAATGAAGAAAAACCATTAACGACAGGAGGATTGTCATGAAAAGCACAGATTTGTTAGTCATCGGGGGTAGTGCCGGAGGAATTCTGGCAGCCACCATGGCGAAAAAGGCATACGGAGATGTTTTGAAGAACGTTACAGTAATTCGTGAAACGGAAACGGTGATGGTTCCGTGTGGGATACCATATATTTTCGGGACTCTTTATGAAACCCATAAAAACATCATACCGGATAAGCCAATCCATGATGCAAACATTGAGTTGCTGATTGATAGTGCTACGAAAATCAATCGAGAAGAAAAAACGGTAGAAACTGCTAAGAATGGAACGATCCAGTATAAGAAGCTGATTATTGCAACGGGGTCTTTGCCTGTAATTCCCACATTTATTCCAGGTTATGATTTGGATAACATATATCCAGTGTACAAAAAAGAAGAGTATCTGGGAATGGTGCTAGAAAAGGTACGGGAAGCTAAGAATGTAGCTGTCATAGGTGGAGGGTTCATTGGTGTTGAATTTGCTGAACAGATTCGAATGCTGGGCAAGAATGTTACCTTGGTTGAAATGGCCGGTTCTTGCTTATGGCAAGCATTTGACAAAGAGTATACAGATGATGTGGAAAATCTATTGACAACGAATGGTGTGAAGGTGCTGACCAATACAAGAGTTGGCCGATTCCTAGGAGAGAAAGTAGTGGAAGGGTTAGAGCTGGCTGACGGATCTAAGATTATGGCCGACTTGGTGATCTTAGGTCTTGGCGTTGTACCAAATGGTGCGTTAGGCAAAGAAGCGGGACTTGAAGTGAATGCGAAAGGAGCGATTAAAGTAGACCAGTATACACGGACCAATGATCCGGATATTTTTGCCGTGGGAGATTGTGCTGAAAAGAATTGTTTCTTTACCGGAAAGGACGTGCCTGTTCTATTGGCATCTACTGCTGCAATGGAAGCAAAAATCGCGGGGAGTAATGCGGTACAGCTTCGTTTGGTTCGGGCGAATAAGGGAACTATTAGTGCATTTTCCACCAAAGTTTTTGGTAAGACCTTTGCTGCGGCCGGATTGACAGAAGCGAAAGCCAAGCAAGAGGGATTTACCATGATGATTGGTGAACATAAGACGATGGATCGACACCCCGGATGTTTACCGGACGCTATGGAAACTTCCATCAAGCTTATGTTTTCCAAGTGCTCGGGTGTGTTGTTAGGCGCTCAAATTTCTGGTGGAGTCGGAGTAGCAGAGATGATTAATATTCTGAGTTTAGCGATACAAAAGGACATTACAGCAACAGAACTCAACACATTTCAAACCGCGACACATCCCCTAGTTACCTCTTCGCCAATTGCATACCCGATTAATGCTGCCGCTATGAATGCTGTGGCACAAAATTGTAGTGTGTTGAATGAAGGGTTGGTTTTATAATTACGGACGGTGATAATAGGTGGATGGTTGTTGTGTAACAGATACCGAAAACACAAAATAGGTTGAATTCGAGGGGCATGGAATTAGGTCTCTCGAATTTTTTGTCATACCACCAATTGAGCCAAGAAAAGTTTACGTAAACTCAGGTATCTTAATGGTTAGCTATATGGTAAAATCATTA
>CALFUG010000074.1 GCA_937928455.1 uncultured Clostridia bacterium | reverse complement strand
ATACGAGATCACTGTGTGACTGGAGTTCAGACGTGTGCTCTTCCGATCTCACCGTTCTTTCGTTTATGGTGTTTAGTCTCATTGCGGTGTTGATTAACAAATGGAACCCGGAATTGTTACTCACCGGCTTTGCTGCTTCTCTGGCACTGGTGATGACGTATCTCACATTAAAAAATCCGGTAGAAGCTCAGGATGACCTGACCCGTGTTTTCAACCGAACATCTCTTTCCAATGTGATTAAGGAGAGGGAAGTACTGAAAGGGACTAAGGATTTTGCTGTCATTTCCCTGGATGATTTTAATGGAATCAGCAAGCTATTGGGCGTAGAAAAGGCCCATCAATTATTGTTGATGTGGACCAACCATCTAAAAGAGATTGCAGAAAACGGACAGGTTTTCCGTTATACCGGAGATATCTTCCTGGTTCTTTTTGAAGGAAATAAAGAACTGTTAGAGTTTGTGGAGCTATATAAAAAGAGGATGGCTTTTCCCTGGAACGTGGGGGACATGGAAGCGGTGGTTTCCGCCTCCCTTTTTTACACCCAGAATATCCCGCCCATTCGCAAGGAAGACCGGTTGGCTTTGATTATCGATCAGATGATTTCCAAGGGCAAGGAGATGGGAAATCGGGTGGTAATGACCATTGATGAAGCCGCCATTCAGGAAATATTGCGTCAGTACCATGTGGAGCAGGCCTTGCAGAGGGCGCTGGACGAGGACAAGCTGGATGTGTATTTGCAGCCGGTATATTGCCCCGCCGCCGATATGTTTGTTTCTGCGGAGGCTCTGGTTCGCTTTCAGGATGAAAAACTGGGTACCGTGAAGCTAACCGAATTTATACCCTTGGCGGAGAAGAACGGAATGATTACCCGAATCGGACGGCAGGTTATGAAGAAGGTGTGTCAATATGTGGGGGAAAATCAGGTAACGGAGAATTCCGGATTACAGCGAATTATGATTAATCTGTCTGTGCTGGAAGCGGTGCGTACAGACATGGTAAAGAATGTGACGGAAGTGATGAAGGAATACGGGATTCCCACTGGCTTTATCGGATTTGAAATCACGGAGACCAACTCTGCATTAGGTGGAGACTTGTTCATCAAAAATATGTTGGAACTGGTGAACCGTGGATTTGCCTTTGCTTTGGACGATTTTGGAACGGGTTATGCCAATTTGGATAGCATTATCGCCCTCCCCTTCCGTGCGGTAAAGCTGGATGGTTCCCTGGTGGTGGCCAGCAAAGAGAATGAAAAGATCTTCATTGTGTTATCGGAGCATATTCGAATGTTTAAGCGGATGGGCTTGCGGGTCATCGTGGAAGGTGTGGAAAATCAGGAACATTTGGACACGATTCAAGAGCTACCGGTGGATTTGATACAGGGCTTTTACTATGCCCGTCCCATGCCCCTGGATAAGGCTATCGAATTTATCCGGGAGTATAACAAGGGGAAGGCAGATCAAGGAAATCATTGTTGACAACAGGAGGACGGAGAGGAAGCGATTGGCGATTATGAGCGGCAAAAAAATGAAGGAAACGGAGCAAGATAGGGATATCTTATGGAAGGAGCTGGAAGGCGCCTTTCCTTTTGTGAAGAAACTTCCGGCAGAGGAAAAGGAGCAACTATTTCATCAGGTTCAGGTACGGAGATTTTCTAAAGGAGAGATGGTACACCAAGGAGAAAACGGGTGTACCGGCGTCATGGCTTTGAAGGAAGGTCGCATTAAAACCTATATATTCTCTCCCAAAGGGAAGGAAATGACCTTGTTTCGTCTTCTTTCCGGAGATGTTTGTATTCTCTCCGCATCCTGCATGATGAATAACATCGTATTTGATATTCATGTGTCTACCGAGGAAGACAGCTGTCTTCTGATTATCAACTCGGAGTATTTCGAAGGGTTGACCCGCAAGTATCCGGAGGCGGAAAAATTCCGAAATGACATTATCGCCATGCGGTTCTCGGAAGTCATGTGGCTGGTGGAGCAAGTGATGTTTAAACGGATGGACCAGCGAATTGCCGGATTCCTGGCGGAGATGGTGAATATAACGGGGAGTGATATAGTAGAACTCTCCCATCAGGAAATTGCAGATAATTTAGGCACCGCTCGAGAAGTGGTTTCCCGGCTATTGAAGTATATGGAGGGGGAAGGATTGGTCACCATTTCCCGGAAAGAAATTCAGGTGTTGAATTTGAGCCAGTTGGAAGAGCTGGCCATGGAATAGATGAGGAGAGATCTGCATTAAAAAGGTGAGGCGAGAATAGAAGACAGAAGAAGAAAGACCTGTAAGAATCTACAGGTCTTTTATATTTAGAAAATCATATTTCCCCAGGAATGGTTTGAGAAACTCCCGGATCTGTTGAACCCCACCCG
>CALFUG010000073.1 GCA_937928455.1 uncultured Clostridia bacterium | reverse complement strand
CACCTTCCTCCGTAGGACCATCTTCGAATAAGTGTCCCAAATGAGAATCACCCACTCTACTTCGGACCTCGATTCGAATCATGCCCAAACTTTGATCCTTCCGGTAGGTTACAACATCCCATTGGATGGGTTTCACAAAGGAAGGCCAACCCGTACCTGAATCGTATTTGTCCTCCGATAGGAATAAGGGCTCCCCTGTTACTACGTCTACGTAAAGACCTTTGTCCTTATTATCCCAGTAATCGTTATCAAAAGCCGGTTCCGTACCTTTTTCTTGTGTAATCAAAAATTGATTTTCCGTTAATATTTTCTTTAACTCCTGGGTGGATGGCTTCGAATAGTCGTTGGTGCTAATCCGGGGTTTTTCTCTGGGGATGTCGGTTAAATTCACATGACAATAGCCGGCAGGGTTTTTCTCCAAATAATCCTGATGGTAGTCCTCTGCCAACACATAGTTCCTTAATGGTTGGACTTCTACTACCAAAGGAGACGGCCATTTCATTTGCTCGATTGATAACATGTTTTCTATCGTAGCTCTATCATCTTCGTTTACATAGTAGATACCTGTTCGATACTGAGTACCTATATCGTTTCCTTGTTGATTCAAGCTCGTCGGATCGATAATTCCAAAATAGTACTCCAACAGCTCCTCTAATGGGATTTTTTCTGGGTCATACACCACATACACTGTCTCCGCATGTCCCGTTTTCCCAATCGAATAGTAATCAGTCTGCTCCGTTTCTCCATTGGCATAGCCAACATCTGTGTAAAGGATGCCCATCATTCGGTCTAGATAGGCCTGTGTGCCCCAAAAGCATCCCCCCGCCAAATATATTTCACCGTACTTACTTTTTTCATAATTTGGTTTGATTTTCATGCTTTGACTCTCCCCCTTCTCCGTTGTTGTATCCCTCTCCAAAATCCAAGATATCCCAAACACTAACAAAATTAGTATGAGTATGATGACAAGGATCCATATGGTTTTCATTTCTTTCATGGCACCCCCTTCATTTCATCGAACCGACCCCTTTGTGCCACCGGTCGGCCATGGTAATATGATTCACCTAGAAATTGGGAGTCTTAACATTCAACACCACAAAAGTGTCCCCTTGGTCCGCACGAAGAGACATCTTCGTGTTCATGGGACACAACACCAAGTCCTGGGCTTCCACTATGGCCAGCTCTTCTCCAATCTGAATGGTGCCTTTCCCTTGAATTACAAAGAAGAAAACCTCCACCGGTACGTCATGGGCCGGTACTTCATCACCGGGATGCATGGTAATCTTTGTTACTCTGGTGTGGGTTTCATTAATAAGGTGAACCGCCGAAACACCTCTCATATTGATTTCTCCAACCATATCTTTTGATTTAATAACTTGCATTGAGAATCTCCTTCCTCATGAACATACATTGATTATATGTACCCTAAAGTAGCTTCATATAATCGCGGAAAGCCGA
>CALFUG010000072.1 GCA_937928455.1 uncultured Clostridia bacterium | reverse complement strand
CCCAACGATTTTGAAGTAGGGCAACGACATGGACTGGATAGTCCTGTCTGTATTGGTATGGATGCCAAGATGACAGACTTGGCGGGGAAATATGAAGGTCTGGATCGATTTGAATGCCGAAAGGCCTGGATTAAAGAACTGGACCAAGAGGGGTACTTGGTGAAGACGGAGGAAAAAGTCATTCCTACCGGAGGCTGTTACCGCTGCAATACCGTAGTGGAACCCATGCTTTCAGACCAATGGTTTGTGGCCATGGAAGAGTTGGCGAAGCCAGCAATGGAAGTGGCGAAAAGTGGGGAGCTTCAACACGTACCGGACCGATTTGAGAAGATTTATTTACACTGGTTGGAAAACATTCGAGACTGGTGCATTTCCAGGCAATTATGGTGGGGACATCGAATTCCAGCCTATTATTGTAATGATTGTCATCATATGATGGTGGCCAAGGAAGCGCCGTCATCTTGCGAGAAATGCGGGGGAGCCCTCAGGCAGGATGAAGATGTTCTGGACACTTGGTTTTCCTCTGCCTTGTGGCCTTTCTCTACCTTGGGGTGGCCGGAAAAAACGGAGGATTACCAGTATTTTTACCCGACGGATGTATTGGTGACCGGATACGATATTATCTTCTTCTGGGTTGTTCGAATGGTGTTCTCCGCGTTGGAAGCCACTGGGGAATCCCCTTTCCGATATGTGTACGTACACGGGCTGGTACGAGATGGAGAAGGGCGGAAAATGAGTAAATCTCTGGGGAATGGTATCGATCCCCTGGAGGTCATAGAGGAGTATGGAGCAGATGCGCTTCGGTTCACATTAACAACGGGGGTGACACCGGGTAACGATATGCGGTTTAAATTGGATCGATTGGAATCTTCTCGAAATTTCGCCAACAAGCTATGGAACGCGTCTCGGTTTGTAATCATGAATTTGACGGATGAGGAAGGGAATTTCCTGGAAATGTCGTCCCATGCTTTAAAGGACGAAGACCGGTGGATTCTTCATCGGGTCAATGAAGCGGTTTCTTATACCACCCGAATGATGGAGAAGTTTGATTTAGCATTAGCGGGCCAACGAGTTTATGAACTAATATGGAATGAGTTCTGTGACTGGTATATTGAGCTGGTGAAAGAGAGATTATATGGTGAGGACGAAGAAGACAAGAAGGTGGTTCGATGGGTGTTGGTGGAGGTCCTTCGAGAGCAGTTGCGATTGCTTCACCCCTTTATGCCTTATATCACCGAAGAAATATGGAGTTATTTGCCAAGCATACCAAGCGAAGATAATCCGGAGGGATTTCTGATATGTGATGAGTGGCCTCTTTTCAAGGAGGAAAGACGCTATGAGAACGCAGCTTTGCGAATAGAAAAAGCCATGGAGGTAATCCGTGTTATTCGGAATATCCGGGCAGAAGCGGACGCCCCCATGAGCAAAAAACTAAAGGCAGTTCTGTTTGTGGAAGAAAGCACCAGGGAGCTTTTAGAACAAGGATTGGCTTATGTGAAAAATTTGGGCAACATGTCAGAAATTCAGCTGACGACGGAAAAAGAAGAAATTCCGCAGGATGCCATGAGTGGAGTTATGGAGGGTGCATCTCTG
>CALFUG010000071.1 GCA_937928455.1 uncultured Clostridia bacterium | reverse complement strand
AATGTGGTATCATCTTGACAACGGCCTCCGGAAATGTCCTTGGTCATTTGTAGGGTCTTCTTTAACAAAGGGAGGGGAGGAGCATCTTGAATTTCTGTCAGGTATTGCGCAATCCCTACGGAATCGATTCCAAAAAGGTAACCATTTCCCAGTCCCGCCTGAGAGACGCCATCGGAGAATATCAGGAACCGATCCCCTCTGTTTAGGTGACCGTAATACTCCGCCATGACCTCGTAACCCGCTTTGATAAAGCGTTCCTTTTTCAGGGCAGTAGCCTTTCCGTTTTTCCGAATAATGACAGGATCTGGAGCTTCATACGCATAGGCTTGAAAATGTCCGTTTTGAAAAACCTTGACTGCGGAAAAAGCGGCAAAAGGGATATTTTCGGTTCTGGCGCGATGCATAGAGTTTGCAACAAGGGAACATGCCTCCAAAAAAGATAGGCTGGAAGCACATAACTCAGACAAACGACCGAGGCAAGTGATGGCGGCGATGTTGGCATAACTACCACTGCCAATTCCGTCGCAAAGCAATAAGATGGTGTCGGTTTTGGTTCGAATACAGCGTGCCGCATCTCCGCAAACCAATTGTCCCTCCTTGCATTCCTGGGTGATGGTGCTTGCATAATAGTTCACTGGTCTTCTCCTTGTTCTGTTGTGCCATCGTCGTACAAATCGATGAGCTTCTTTACCATCTCTTCGTTTTGTGCGGTACTATTTCCCAAGTAATGGGCCATCTCCTGAGAGAATCGAATTTGATGATCCAATAGTTCTTTGGCTTGTTGCAAGGTTTGCCTTTTGATGATATCCAGTTGAGAGGCATCGAATTTAATTTGTGAAATATCGGTATACACCCCAACGTATTGTTTTTCGTCCGGTACCACGTAAAGTACTTCGTGATATTTTTTGCCATATTTTGTTTTGATGGATTCTCTGCGATCCGACTCACCGGCGGCGATTTTATCAAAACCCTCAGAGTCCACCAAATAGGAGATTCGTCTTCCCAACACTTCATTGTTACAAAGGAACAGCTTTTGAAAAGCCCGATTCATATGAATAATGTTCAAATCTTTGTCTAGAACCACCACACCATTCGGGCTCATCTCAATGATTTTGTCGGTTTTTTGCTGTGCAATTCTTCGCATGTAGGGGATGCACATTTCCGGCTCTGCCAGACCCTTGATTACAGCAATGGCTTTGTCTCTGCAAGAATCATAGCCACAAGCTCCGCAATTCAACCTCAATTCAGGATTGGTTTTTCCCGTTCGTTCATAGACCTTTTGTATGGCATCTTCGGTAATTTCTATGTCTTCTTCAGGGGGTTGCGGGCGGAAACTGGCCTGAAAATCTACGGGAGCTACGGGTGCGTCAGGTATGGTTTCTGCTTGGGCGGCATATTCCAACACATGGCGCTTTCTTTGATAAACACTCTCTTCGTTGTCATGAGAAAAGCAAGGACCGTTGATGCAACCTTCTGGGCAAAACATAGGTTCTACCATCTGATAGCCCCAATATTTGGAAGGAATTTCAAACAAAGATTTCAAATTATCCGCTCCGCTAATATGGAGAATTTCGGTTTCAGTACTATCTGCACTGATGCCACAGGTTCGCAGCATCCCTCCTTGCACCGGAAACATTCGGGCATTTTTCAAATCACCGTAGCTTTCAAAGCCACTTTCCGGGCAATCTTCGAGTCGAATATTTTCTTGATCCATCCATTCTATCAACTCTTCAAAAGTGAGAACTGCATCAATAGCATCCAAATTTTCCGGACGTAAGGCTTCCTGTTTTTTCCCGGCGCAAGGTCCGATAAACACCACTTTCGCCCCGGGATATCTGTTTTTTAGCATACGTCCGTGTAGAACCATGGGAGAAGTGACGGGAATCATCTTTTCCAGATACTCCGGCTGGTATTTTTCAATGTAATTTACCACCACAGGGCAAGCGGTACAGATGGTGGTTTCCTGTTTGTTTTCCATGGACTTTATGCTGACTTGCTCCGCGCCTTCCGCCGTTTCTGAAACGTGGGTAAACCCCAAAAGCCGAAGAGCAGAGGGAAGCCTTTTGGTTTTCCAATCGCTAAATAGTGCCGCAAAGGAGGGAGCGATGGAAGCAATTACCCTTTCTTCTCGGGATAGCATGGAGATGACTTCTGTTAACTCCGAAACAGAAGTCTTTGCTTCTTTGGGGCACACACGAACACAGGTACCGCAATGGATACAAAGATCATCCACAATGTGGGCCTGTGCGTCAGAAATCATAATGGCCTTCACCGGACAGGCTCGAACGCATCGATAGCAGTCCTGACAGTTTTCGCCTATGGTTTGAATTACATTTTTCATGAAGGAGCCTCCCTGTTCCTATGATTATGATTCATATTTATCCCTGGATGGACTGATTCCCGCATCGAAAATCCGATGCGGGAAAGTCCAAATGAGTCATGAATATTAAGAGAGATATCGACTGATTTCATCTTTCGCCATTTCCGGCGAGCATCTTTCCAAAACATTTCCGTTGATAGTAATTACGGGGCCTCGCTTGCAGCGTTCGCTGCAGAAGGTGGCTTTGAGTCGGGTCTGATCTTCTACTCCTTTATCTTTAAGGTACTGCACCACCTGTTTGTAGAGTTCTTGTGCCCCCCTTAGGTAGCAACTGGTACCAAAGCACACATTGATGTCAAGAAGAGGGATATCAGAAGTGGCAGCGCTAAGTTCCACCTCTTCATGTTCGATTCTTTTACGATTGTTGTAATATGTATGCAACAAGTGATGCGCCTCCTCTTGGGTTAGTTTTTCGTCATAGAGTTTGGAAATGTATGGATTCTCTTCAGCAGAGTGGAACTGCATCATTTTATCAGAATCATAAATTCCTTTGGCTCGCTGTGTCTTTACATCGCTGTCGTGATTAACCGGTTGTCCTCCCCCGTTAATACATCCTCCGCAGCAGGCCATGACCTCTACCAGATCGTAGTGGGCAGTCCCTTTCCTGATTTGGTCCAGTAACTTTCTGGCATTGGCGAGTCCGCTAACTACGGCCAGCTTCAAATGGACCTCTCCCAAAGACAAATCTATTTCTTTGAGCCCATCTTCCGTGCGAAGAGAGGTGGAATCCAAGGCGGCGGCGGTAGCCCCAAGTTGAGAAGCGGCATATCTAAGTACTGCTTCGGAAACTCCACCGGAAACGCCAAAGAGAACGCCAGCCCCGGTTTTAAAACCGAAGGGGAGATCGAAAGAACCTGGTTCCAGAAGATCAAATCGAATGCCTTGCTCTTTCATCATCAGGGAAAGCTCTCTCGTGGTCAAAACATGGTCAACATCGGGATTGTTGTCTTTGGCGAATTCCGGTCTCTTTGCTTCGAACTTCTTGGCAGTACAAGGCATAACAGAGACCACTACCAAATCTTCTCTGGGAATTCCCATGTCTTCTGTCAGCTGTTCTTTGCATAAAGAACCGAACATCTGTTGAGGGGAGCGGCAACTGGAAAGATTCTCCAGAAGATCCGGATAATATTGTTCTGCAAATTTTACCCATGCCGGGCAGCAGGAAGTGAATTGTGGCAAGTCGTGATTTTCCTGATACCTTTTTAAGAATTCATTTCCTTCTTCGATGACAGTTAAGTCTGCAGTAAAAGAGGTGTCATAAACTTTATCAAACCCCATCATTCGAAGAGCGGTAACAATCTGGCCGGTCTTGGTCACTCCCGGTTCGTAGCCGAAATATTCTCCCAAAGCTACTCGGACAGCCGGTGCAATTTGCACTACTACAGTCTTAGAGGGATCGTGAAGTGCCGTCCACACGGGATTGATTTCGTATTTCGGGTAAAGCGCTCCAGTGGGGCAAACTTTGATACATTGACCACATTGCACACACTCCACTTCCCCCAGTTTTTTATTAAAGCAAGCTACCACTGTGGATGCGGAACCTCGATTGGCAAAGTCGAGAACTCCCACTGATTGTATCTCATTACAGACTCTAACACAATCGCCACAGAGGACGCATTTGCTAGGATCTCTTATAATGCCGTCTGCAGATTGGTCAATGGTAGCGGGGGCGTTGACTTTTTTAAAACGCACTTTTTCTACACCGAGTTGAATGGCAATTTTTCGTAGTCGGCAATCTTCGCTACGTGGACAAGTGGCACAATTTTCCTCGTGGTTTGCCAGCATCAGCTCCACAATCATTTTCCGAAGATTACGGATTTCCAGTGTGTTGGTATGTACCACCATCCCTGGCGTAATGGGGGTAGAGCAAGCGGGAACCAATCCTTGGCCTTCCACCTCTACCATACACATTCGGCAAGCTCCATATACGCTGATGTCGGAGTGGTAACAGAAAGTGGGGAGTTCAATGTTGGCTTTTCGTATGAGGTCCAACAGATTTCGTTCTTCTCCGATGGGAACATGACAGTTGTCAATGATAGCATGATTCGTTTTCATATTCTTCTCCATTTCCTTCACCTAACCCAGAACAACAGCGTGAAATTTGCAGGCATCCATACAGGCACCACATTGGATACAGCGTTCCCCATCAATGACATAAGGTACGCCTTTTTCACCGGAGATGGCATCCACGGGACATTTTTTGGCACACAGGCCACAGCTCTTACACAGTGAAGAAACCACTTTGTAGGAAAGGAAAGCCTTGCAAACACCAACCGGACAATGGTGGCGCAGCACATGGTCTTCATACTCTTTTCGGAAATATCTTAAAGTGGACAAAATGGGATTCGGTGCTGTTTTCCCCAATCCGCATAAAGAGCCGATTTTAACCGTATGGGCCAGTTCTTCTAAAAGAGCCAGGGTATCTTCCGTAGCTTCTCCTTGAATGATATCATCCAGCAAGTTGAGCATCTGCCGGGTGCCCTCCCGACAAACCACGCATTTCCCACAAGATTCGTTTTGGGTAAACTGCATGAAGAAGCGGGCAATCTGAACCATGCAGGTTTGTTGATTCATAACTACCAATCCGCCGGAACCCACCATGGCTCCGATGGCAGTCAGGGTTTCATAGTCCAATGGCATATCCAAATGTTCTTGGGTGAGACAGCCTCCAGAAGGTCCTCCGATTTGAACGGCTTTGAAATCGGGGCCTACATTGTTTCCGTCGTTATCGATGACGCCACCACCGATGTCCACTACGATTTCACGTAAGGTAGAGCCGAAGGGAACCTCGATAAGACCGGTATGTGCTACATTTCCTGTCAAGGCGAAGGTTTTGGTTCCTTTGGAGCCGGCCGTTCCCATAGTGGCATATTTCCCGGGGCCCATAGAAAGAATTACCGGAACAGAAGCCAAAGTTTCTACATTGTTGATGACGGTAGGCTTCCCAAATAGTCCGTTCTGGGCAGGGAAGGGTGGTTTTGGTTTGGGCATTCCTCTTCTTCCTTCCATGGAAGCAATTAAGGCCGTCTCTTCTCCACATACAAATGCACCGGCTCCCTCCATGATGTGGATGTCAAAATCCATGGAGGACCCAAAGATTCCTTTCCCCAGAATATTGTTTTCCCGCGCGTGTTTTAGAGCGGTTTTTAGCCGTTCTACGGCCAAAGGATATTCAGTACGGACATAGATATATCCTTCGGTACCACCGATGGCTTTTGCAGCGATAATCATACCTTCGATTACGCTGTGAGGGTTTCCCTCCATGATACAGCGATCCATGAAGGCCCCGGGGTCACCCTCGTCCCCGTTGCAAATTACATATTTTATGTCGCTTTTTTGGATTCGAGTCAAATCCCATTTCTTCCCGGTAGGAAAACCACCGCCACCTCTGCCACGAAGTCCCGACTCCAACATGGATTGACAGACTTCCTCAGGTGTCATGGAGAGAACGGCATTTTCTGAACTGGTATATCCCCCGTTGGCAATATATTCATCAATATCTTCCGCATCGATGAAGCCGCATAGTTTCAAAGCAGTTCGCTTTTGTTTGCTGTAGAATGGAATATGGTGCATATCACTGACACCCTTGTCCTCTTCATCTCGATAGAGGAGCCTGTCTATAATTTCCCCACCCACCAGAGTTTTTTCTATAATTTCCTCCACGTCGCATTCTTTTACTTTTACATATAGAACCTCTTGAGGGTAAATGGTTACCAAGGGGCCCATTTGACAGAATCCCTGACAACCGCTTTTTACCATGTAGTAATCAGCAGGTTCTTTGGCTATCGCTACTGCTGCTTTCAATCCTTTTTCCTCCAGGATTCGATGAAAGGCCTCGATGATTTCACCGGCGCCATTTGCCATACAACCGGTTCCCCCACAGATTACGATGCGAGCATTGTATTGTTCCATCACTTCTCGAAACTGTTTTTGATGGTTGGCTAAATCAATTTTGTTCATTTTTCTCGGCCTCCTTGATTTGATGGATAAGGGCCAGGGTGGTTTCCGGAGTCATCAGCCCATGGACTTTGTCATCGATGACCAAAACCGGAGCTAAGCCACAGGCTCCGAGACATGCTACTGTCTCTAAAGTGAATAAACCGTCATCGGTGGTCTTCTTGTTTTTGTCTAGTGCTAATTCTTTTTCTATAACATCCAGCAACAAGTCCGATTTTTTTACATGGCAGGCCGTGCCATCACAGACTTTGATGATATGTTTGCCCTTGGGCGCAAGGGTGAAATGGGCATAAAAGGTGGCGACACCATAGACAGTGGAAGAAGATATCCCTAGGGCGGTGGAGACAAAAGTCATGATGTCCTCCGGCAAATAACTGTATTGATCCTGAATATCTTGCAGTATGGGAATCAACTTGGTGGAATCTTTGTGGTATCGGTCCAAAATCTCACAGACCATATCAAAACTTCTTATAGGTTGCTCATTCATAGCCAATGGGTCACCTCCGAATGTTCAATAGATGATAGCGGGTTAAAGGGTTCGAGCCAAGTGTTGAGAAAGAAGTGAGAGGGAGAGCGCCATGTTTTCATTTCGTACCATTACATCCTCGGAAACCTCCAGACGAATCGGTGAAAAGTTCCAAATGGCTTTGATACCCCCCGTTGTCAGGATATCGCATACACTTTGAGCCTGGTTTGAAGGAACGGCAATGATTCCGATATGAAGCTGTGTTCTTTCCAGCATATTGGGCAACTTTTCCGCAGGAAGGACAGTGACTTTACCAAAAACCTGACCAATCAATGAATGATCTTGATCAAAGGCATAGTCAATCTGAACGCCGCATTCGTCAAAGCCCTTGTAGGAAAGGAGAGCCCGTCCCAGATTGCCTACCCCTACCAGAAGGGCACTGTTGGTGTTGTGATATCCCAAAGCTTCTTCGATGTCCATAAGCAAGTCCTTTGCCAGATAGCCAACTTTTGGTTTTCCGCCACCACTGATTTCGGCCAGGTCTTTTCGGACCACTACGTGGTTTAGCTGTAAACGATCTGCCATGGTGGTGGCCGAAACATTTGCAGGAGAATTCTCTGGCAATCCCCGAAGTAGGCGGCAATACATAACGAGACGCTCTACGGTTTGACGGTTCAATGGTTTTTCGGTCATATGCTGCTCCTTCCTTAGAATGCTGTGTGTTAAATATTTAACTAATTTAAGTATACGGGAGAACCCTGCAATTGGGTAATATAAATAACGGTATATCGATATATAAATATCGATATACCGCGCTTCCACTTAATCCGCTATTTCAGAAGGGGATTTCTTACGAAGGCAGTCGATTTTACTTATTGGACAAATGTTCAAAGAGCAGGGTGGCTCCATTTTCCTGAAAGGTTTGAAGCACCTGTAGTATAAAGGTTTCCTCAATTTCCGAAAGGTGATGAGAGCGGTTATAGATAAGACGATTCATGTAACGAATGGAGTCATCCCAGTGAGGAACCTGAAGAAGTTGGTATCGTTGCAAAATTCCGTCCGAGAAAGGAGAGGGAGAAACCAAGTAAGTGGAGAAGTCCTGATGAATCATTTCCAGGGCAGTGGAAAGATCGCCAAACCAAAAGGAGGGGCTTATTGAACCCTCTTTTTTTCGTTTTCGTCCTAAGGATGGGTCATCCGGGAGGAAACGAGGCGACTCTAACTGTAATTGGATTTCTGTTAGTTTCTGTGTATCTGCCTCCTGAAGTAAAAGATTTTTTGCGAGAGAGCTCTTCTTTGAAAAAATCAAATATCGACCATTGTGGGCCAATAGGCTGCTATCCAACCCTTTGCTTTTTAAATGTTGTCGTACATAGAGGTCATGCATGGAAGGATATCGCAGAATTCCCAAATTGCTTTGCCATTCCAGAACTTGCTGAATCACCTCATCTTCGTCCATTTCCAAAACCTCCCAGGACGAAAGTCTCTGGTAGTCGGGATGCTGGATTAGTTTGGTGAGGATTTGAGAAAGTGGATAATACTTTGGGATTCGAATGGAAAGACCCAAGGGGGTTTCATCCGGAGAAAATAGCAATTCCAAATCCTGTACTTCTTGAAGAATCTTTCTGGATCTAAGGAGAAAAACCTCGCCTTTTCGGGTGGGGCTAATGCCTTTTGGAGTACGGTTAAAAATCTTATAACCGATCTGCTCCTCCAGTTCCCGGATGGCTTTGCTGAGATTGGGTTGGTTCATATACAAGTTTTCCGCAGCCTGTGTAATGGAACCGGTACGCTCCACTTCCAGCGCATACTGAATATGATGTAGATTCATGAATGGACTCCTCTTCCTCTGAGATATTGCAATACCATTCTACCATCGAGAAAGGATTCCTTCAATTGATTTGTGGGGTTTGACAACTTGAAGGTGCGGTATGGATTGAATCTCCTTTCAAAAAGTAGTATAGTAAAGGAAAGAATCCCATTCTTTGTGAAAAAGGAAAGGGAGACTTTTTCTAGAGATGCACTTTGGCTGTTATTCGAGGGCGATACCATGTCGGATTTCGAAGAGAAAAAGAATCAACACTCCAACAAGATAGGGAAACAAAATAAGTTCCGTCTTTTTCATAGTGCTTTGGAAAAGGCGGTTTTTATTACGGTAATATATTTGGTGTTTGGTGGTCTATGGATTGTACTAAGCGATGCGATAGCCCTTCGTATCTACCAATCTGCGGAGGACCTAGCATGGTTCAGCACGGTAAAAGGCTTGGCCTATGTTCTGATAACCGCGGCTTTGATTTTCTTTCTGATATACCCGGCCCTGCGCGGAATGCAGCAAGCCACTGAAGAGTCAAAAGAAAAAGAAAAATTGTTAACGGCTTTGTTTGATTCCATCCCGGATCTTATTTTTTATAAGGACCGGGATTCTGTATATAGAGGATGCAATCGTGCTTACGAAGAGTACACCGGCCAGTATAAAGAAGATATCCTGGGGAAGACCGACTATGAGTTGTTCGACAAGAGCATGGCGGAAGAATTCTATAACGTGGACAGGGAGTTGATTGAATCAAAAAAATATCGACTTTCCGAAGAATTATACCCCACACAGCACGGAGAACCCCGAATGCTGGAAACTTTGAAAACCCCTTATTATGACGACAAGGGTCAGGTCATCGGGTTGATTGGCATTAGCCGGGATGTGACCGAAAGGAAACAACGGGAAAAGGAAATCCTATATTTGAACCATCATGATGTACTAACGGGGCTATATAATCGAGCCTATGTGGAGCAGGCCTTAGAGTTTTTAGACGAAGAACATAACCTTCCCATCAGTGTGTTGGTGGCAGATATCAACGGACTGAAACAGGTCAATGATACCTTCGGCCATCGGGAAGGAGATCGACTGATTCAGGCCATTGGGGACATTTTACAAAAATCTATCGAAGAATCGGATGTTTTAGGCCGGGTGGCAGGAGATGAGTTTCTCATTATTTTTCCCAATAAAAGCGGAGAAGAAACCAAGAGGACAATCCAATATATACGCAGGCGATATCAAGGGTATGTAGAGGCGGTGGATAACGACATTCACTTTACCAGCATTGCCGTAGGGTATGCCACAAAGACCATAGCCGAAAAGCCTTTGACACAGTACATTAAGGAAGCGGAAGAATTTATGTATCAGCAAAAGTTGCTAGACTTTAATAGTGCCCACAGCTCGTCTCTGGTTTCCATGAAGAACACATTATTTGAAAAAAGCAACGAGACAGAAGAACATGCGGCACGTTTGGCCAAGCACTCGTATTCCTTGGGGCAACTGGTAAATATGACCGACGAAGAATTGGTAGCACTTCAATTGTTTGCCATGCTGCATGACATTGGAAAAATTCGGGTAGATTTACAAATCCTTACGAAGGAAGGAGAGTTGACATCGGAAGAATGGGCCGAATTGTATAAACATCCGGAAAGCGGATATCGAATTGCCAAGTCCACACCGGGAATGGGGCATATTGCAGAATATATACTGTATCATCACGAATGGTGGGATGGAACGGGGTATCCCAAAGGATTGTCCGGTGAGAATATCCCCTTAGCCAGTCGAATTCTTTCCATTGTGGATGCCTATGATGCCATGACCAATGATCGTTCCTATCGTAAGGCTGTTTCTCATGAAGATGCGGTGGATGAGTTATTGCGAGGGGCAGGCACCCAGTTCGACCCCTATTTGGTCGAACAATTTATAAGTCAAGTTCTATAGCTTATGAAGAAATTTCAAGATAAAAGCCCGGGAGATAGGATAAATATCTTCTCGGGCTTTTATGTCAGCTATGAGAATGCAGAATGGAGAAGTTTGTACAGGCAATCATTTTATTTTCCACTGTTCCATTGATTTCCTTGGCCATTTCCTTTATTCCATTGATTTCCTTCACCGTTCTCGCTATTTTCACCATTTCTGGAACCCATATGATTTCCAAAACCTAGACCCAACCGCTGATCCGTTCCTTGCAGACCGGTTCCGTCACAGGTGGCCATTCGTTCTGCAATGGCATCCAGGATTTCATCGGCTTCATCTTTTGTAAGGTCTCCATTTTCTACCTTTTCGAGAATTCGGTTTTCTCTCAGGTCCTGCATCCCGGTTTTAAAACCTTCATAGACACCGGCATCTTGGGCCAACGCCCCATATGTTTTATCGGCGTCACCTTTTTCTTCCGTAACGGCCTCGACGGTTTTACCGGTTAAAGAAGCCAGCAGCTCTGCGGGAGATGAAAAGGATGTTCCGGCAAATGCAGTGACTGAGGTAATCCCTAAAACCATAACCAAGGCGGTTACAACGGCGAATATTCTTCGTGTTTTCATAATATTTACTCCTTTTGAAATATGTTTGAGTGGTAGCTTATGATGTGATTCTAACAACCATATGTGTCAAAAGTAGGGCAAAATTGAAAATAAAAAATGGTTTTTCATGAAACCTGTCATAATTTTGCCATAATTAGATGGTAAAATGAGAACAACGAAACAATAAGCAACGGGGATCTTATATGGGAGAGAAGAAATGAAAATGTTGATTGCCGATGACCATCCACAGATTGCAGGAATCCTTGAGGAGTATGCCAAGAAAGAAGGTTACGAAGTTTGGCTGGCGGAAGATGGAAAAAAAGCATTGAAGCTTTTTGAAGAAACTCATCCGGATGTGGTGCTTTTAGATGTGATGATGCCGGAGATAGACGGATTTGAGGTTTGCCGTGAAATTCGAAAGAAGCATAACACCCCCGTCATAATGATTACCGCCAGAGATGAGGATTTTGAAAAAATAATGGGGTTGGACATTGGAGCGGATGATTATATCGTGAAGCCGTTCTCTCCCGGGGAAGTGATGGCTCGGGTGAGAGCGGTTATTCGACGAATGACGCCGGAAGAGTCGGATTCAAACCATGCGAATTCTTTTTCTTACGATAATCTGACCATCCACCTGGATGATTACCGGGTTACGGTAGCAGGGAATCCGGTTACTCTGACAAAAAAGGAATTGGAAATACTCTGGCAGTTGGCGACCAATCGAAACAAAGTGTTCACACGGGATAATCTACTCAACAGTTTATGGGGATATGACTATTTTGGCGATACCCGAACGGTAGACTCCCATATTAAAAGATTAAGAGCGAAGTTGGATCAAGAGGTACATCCTGGTTGGGAAATCAAAACCATTTGGGGTGTGGGATACAAATTTGAGGTGATTGAGGATGAAAAGTAAACTGGCAATCAGATTGGCAATATATTTTTCGGCCGTGCTGCTCCTTTTTGCACTGGTGGTTGGCAGTATCTTTACCACCCTTTTTCAAAATCAGACCTTGAGCATATACAAAGAAAATATGGAAAAAGAAGCGTGGGCGATAGCAGATACGGTTTCCTCCATGAGTGAACAAATGACCATGGGACCCATGGGGCGTCAGGGGGGTTATGGTGCTTATTTGCGTGTCCTGGAGGACATGGTGGCAGGGGAAGTATGGATTGTTGACGAAGGGCTGGGTGTAACCATGAATCCCGGGAAGCAAGGCCAAGTCCTTCTGGATAAAAATTTTCCGCCGGATGCGGAAAGAATGATTCGGCAGGTAATGGAAGGCGAATCCGTTTTTAGTGAAGCCTTCGAGTCTATTTTTGAAGCACCCACCTTGACAGTCGGTGTGCCCCTTAAAAATAATGGGGTTATTATCGGTGCTTTGCTACTTCATGAACCGGTAGAAGGTGGGACCCAAGGGGCAACATATGGATTACGAATCCTTGGGTTCAGTCTGGCTATAGCCCTTGTTCTAGCCATATTGCTGGCCTTGCTGCTGGCAAAAGGGTTTGCCAAGCCCCTGATTGATATATCGGCAGTGGTTCAAAAAATGAAAACAGGGGAGTACGGTGCCAAAACCGGGATTCGCAGGAAAGACGAAATTGGGGAATTGGCGGTTACCAACGATTTGTTGGGAGACCGTCTGGAGGAAAGCAGAAAGTCACAAGAACAACTGGAGCGAATGCGCAAAGATTTGGTGGCCAACATTTCCCATGAATTAAGAACGCCGGTAACCGTTATAAGGGGATCTCTGGAAGCTTTGATGGATGGTGTGGTGGATTCGGAAGAACAGGTATCCTCTTACCATCAACAAATGCTCCAGGACACCCTCTTTCTCCAAAGATTAGTGGATGACTTGCTGGATTTTACCAGAATACAGAACCCGGAATTTTTACTAGAAGAAGCTCCCGTTGATTGGAATGAATTGTGTGGGGATGCAGTTCATACTGCACAAAGGCTGGGGGAGGCAAAGGGAATTCATGTTGCTTATGATATGGCATCCTCCCCACCACCTATTTCGGGAGATTACGGCAGACTGAGACAATTATTGCTGATTCTGTTGGATAATGCCATTAAGTTCACCCCGACGGGAGGCAAGGTAGGTCTCTCTCTATATGAAGACCAACTGTGGGTTTGGGATGAAGGTTCGGGAATCCGCGAGGAAAATTTACCCCATATATTTGATCGATTCTACAAAGAGAAGACCAACGAAAATCTGCAAGGCACAGGATTGGGGCTGGCCATCGCAAAAGAGATAGCCGAAAGGCATGGGATGAAGCTCTCAGCAGAAAACAATCCGGAGAAAGGGAGCAAGTTTATTCTATCCTTTGGAAGGGTATAAACTAGAAAATAGAAAGTAGATTGCAAAATGTTGGTTCAAACAGAGGGATAGGATATGAAAAAGAAATTTTATCAAAAGGCGATGTTTTGGGTGGCGATGTTGGTTGTCTTTAGTGGAGTGTCCATTGGTGGAATGGTAGCCTATGCGCAAGCGAACAATGAAATGCCCAGCCCATACACCCTCATCAATCAGATAGAAGAGGGGGAAAATACCAGCCCGTTCTTTCGCCCGGTAACACCTTGTTGCAGGCCTTAGAAGGATTGTTGCTATTACTTTGTGCGGCACATGGATACATAGGCATCATTGTCACCCGTTATGATATTAATGGTTGACAATGATGTTTTTTATTGATATCTTCTTAGCAGTTGGTATGGTTGGAACGGGAGGGTGTTTCATGCGAGTTCAAGATCAATTGCTGTTCTTGTTGGAAGAAAAACGGGGACAATACTTATCCGGAGAGGAGTTAGCGGATATTCTTGGAGTAAGCCGAAATGCCATATGGAAAGCGGTGAAAAGGTTGCAAGAAGAAGGATACCCCATTAATGGCACTTCCGGGAAAGGATATTTCTTACAGGAGGACTCGGATATTTTATCCCCCCAGGGAATCAACAAGTATTTGGGAGACTTATCTTCGGTGTTCTCCATAGAGGTAAGAAAAGAAGTAGATAGCACCAATCAAATATTGAAGGATGAAAAAGGCATGGAGGGACGAGTGATCGTTGCGGAGAGACAGGATGCCGGGAAGGGGCGCATGGGAAGAACTTTCTATTCTCCCAGGGGTTCTGGCATTTATTTCAGCCTTCTGCTTCGCCCCAAGATACAGATGCAGGAGGCGGTGTTGATTACCGCCGCCGCTGCTGTTGCAGTTTGTGAAGCCATTGAAAAAGTATCCGGCAAAGATGCCAAAATCAAATGGGTGAATGATATCTATGTAGATGGAAGGAAGGTATGCGGAATTCTTACGGAGGCCGCTATGGATTTGGAAACCGGCGGACTGGAATATGCGGTGTTGGGAATTGGGATGAATATAAAAGAGCCGCCAGAGGGCTTCCCGGAAGCATTAAAAGAAATTGCCGGTCCACTATTTCAGCAAGATGAATATCCGGTGGATATCAAGAATAAGTTGGTGGCAGCCGTCTTAACGCAGTTCTGGACTCGATATCTAGAACTTAGGAAAAAGAAATTTTTGGAAGGGTACCGGTATCGATCCATGGTGACGGGAACAGATATTTGGATTCATCGAGGGGACGGTTCCAGAGAGAAGGCCAACGCAGTAGAAATTGATGATCAATGTAGGCTGGTGGTCA
>CALFUG010000070.1 GCA_937928455.1 uncultured Clostridia bacterium | reverse complement strand
AGAAAATCGCCCACCAGTGTTTCTTCTTCCTCTGGTTGAATCTCTCGGCTTCCCCTTTCGCCTGCGGGATCATAGTAACGAAAACCTTCTGTCCCTTCTGCTTCCAGTCCATTGTCCAAAAGAGGAAGGAGTTGATAATTAGCATACCCCCAATTATCTTCCCGAGCCGCTACATTTCGAGCGGAATACGCTTTTCGATATAAATCCGTATAAGACTCTCCATCTTCCCGATGAGCCGCTCCCCCCGCAAAAATAAAAATACCCTTGGGATCCGTCTTCTGAAAGAGTTGATGAATCTGATCAAAAAAGGCTTTGGTTACCTCTTCCTGTTCTTCCCCCGCTTCTTGGGATAAAAAGAATAGAAATTCTCCCCTTTCCTTAATAGAACAAAGGATATGGGAGGGTAAAATCAATCGAATGTCTTCTCCCCATACCGCCAGGGCCTTATCCATTTCCTGTTGCCCCAATTGCCTCTTCTGAGACCAGTAACTCAACATATCCACGATTAACAGGCTTTGAACATTCCATTCTCCCGTCATTTCCGGAGAATCCACGCGGTTTCTCAAAAAAGCCTCCATATAAAGACCGGTTACCGGATCCAAATCCATGGGTTCCATTAGGGCCATTTCCCGCTTCATTCGAGACTCGTCGTCTTTAATATAGGTATAGCAATACAAATCCCCCGTGTCCGGGTGAATCAATAATCTTTGGGTAATGGTAGTCCATCGCAATTTGCCGGATTCATCCTTCATATGGATGGTCTTTTCCAGAGATTCCTGCCCTATCGAGAAGGCCTTCACCAATGTACCTCGGTTATGATGCTTTTCAAAGGACGCCGCTTTTCGATCCCCCACAATCATCGCCACTAACAAAGACAACAATTCCCCGTAAGTACCGGGGACTTCCTGTTGACATAAACGGCCTTTTGGGCAGTGTATCTTCTCCACCAGATTCGTGGAAAGATTAACCTGGAACATGGGCCATTCTCGTCTCTTCCAGTATTTTCGAATCCATTCCTCCCGCAGGAATCGCCGCTTGGTTCCCATGGCAACGGGTGCCTTTTCCGTAATTCCCAAAGCTCTCAAAGGTTGGCCCTCTTCTCCGTAGACCAACCGATAGGACAGCTTCAACCATTCGTATTCCTGAGTGGCGATTCGACCCCGTATCATGGTTTCCCCGGTGACTTTGCCATGATGCATCTCTTCGAATAGTTGAACCAAATCCCTGGCGGAGTCTGGATGAACCACCTTCGCCTCCACCAGACCTTCCGCACCTCTATATTGAATTCCCTCTGCATTGACAAATATGCCTGTGGTCAAATCGTAATCCCAAAGCCTGAGCCCGGACTTTTCCAGGGCCCAACGATAGCACTGTTGGTTCCCCACCAAAAGGGCTTCTTTTTCCTTATAGCGGGTGATGTCATTGCTCATCACTAGGAAAAATCCCCGCCCCTCTCCATAGGGAATATATTTCCCTCTGCCATGAAGCCAGATAGGTTGACTGGCTACATGGGAGGACAACTTATATACAAAGTCGACAGGTTCCTTCTCGGGATGGATCGCGGCCTGTTGAATGGCCTCTTCTAGCCCGGTTAAAGACTCCCGGGAAACCACCTTTAACGCATCCTCCCGATAAAATAGATTATAAGTTTCTCGGGTAATCCGAAAGATGTGTAATAGCCCGTCATTAATATATCGGGTTACAAAACGATCTC
>CALFUG010000069.1 GCA_937928455.1 uncultured Clostridia bacterium | reverse complement strand
TTTGACGGTTGGTTGGGCTCGAACCCGAAAGGGCGCGACTGTAGTGAGAAAGCCCCTATTTATCTAATAGAAAGTCTATGACATTCACAACCCCGATTCCTTCATAGGAATTAACATAGTTTCTGTCCATAGACAGGATGACTTTTTCATAATGATCGCGTATGCTTCGTAACGGTTGTAGCTCTCTCTCACGAGTGCTTTCATCCATCATACTTTGCGTTACCTGGTAGTATATCTTCTTCTCCGGCTTGACCGCAACGAAATCTACTTCTCTCTCTCCTGCTTTTCCAATGGATACATCAAATCCACGTCTGAGAAGTTCAAAATACACCACACCCTCAAGGATGTGTCCAATGTCCACATCACGGTACCCAAGTAACATGTTTCGGATTCCAGTGTCTACCATGTAATACTTGCTCTGGGTTTTGAGGTATTGTTTACCTTTTATGTCATAGCGGCCTATACCATAGAATATATAGGCCTTTTCAAGTGCTGCTATGTAACTTGATATCGTCTTGCTTGCCGGGTTTTTCTTCCCTGCATCCAAATCTCCTTCACGAATCAACACATTCGCTATTTTATTCGGGGATGTTAGATTCCCCACATTATCCGCAAGAAATAGAACAAGCTTACGAAGAAGTGCTTGGTCCGTTATGCTGTTCCTTTCGATTACATCACGGAGAACAACCGATGAATATATGCCATCTAATGCAATATTCGCATCTTCCTGCTCCAAACTATAAACCGCAACAGAAGGCATGCCACCATATTTGAGATATTTTTCGAATTTCTGATCATCACTAATGTTCGCTTCAAAGCTGTGAAAACTCAAGAACTCCGTAAAGGACAATGGCAACATTTTGATTTCTACATATCTACCTGACAATAATGTTGCAAAGTCAGAAGAGAGTAAATATGCATTGGAACCCGTAATATATATATCTACATCAAAATCTACGCGAAGAGAGTTTATTGCACGCATCCAGCCGGACACCATCTGAACCTCATCAAGCATCACGTAGTTTTTACGATTTTTCGCGATTCTTTGAGATATCTCTTGGTACAAAACATGGTAGTCCTTAATGTGATCATGCATCATAGACTCAAAATTGAATCGGATAATATTTTTATCAGGAACTCCCATTTCTAGCAACTTTTTTACGAACAAATCAAGCAATGTGGACTTTCCACATCGCCGAATACCCGTGATTATTTTTATCATGTCTTTATCTTTAAATGAAAGCAATGTCTTCATGTAGGCATCCCGTGGTATCATCTAATCACCTCCTCAAGGTAATAATACACGAAACGGAGAAAAAAATCAATTTTTTGACCCTAATGTTAAAAACTATTATTTTTCATTAGGTTTTTGAATTCCACACCATATTTATTAGACCAGCCTCAGGTTTTACCTCATCCTTTTGGTGGTACAACTGTTAAAAAGGACCCGAAGAAGAAATCCTATGACAAAGGCCCAAACTGTTCTATAATGATATAGTCCGCTCATACTTTTGATTTATCCCCACTCGACCACATGGAGGCAACCCAATCATGATTAAGCAGTGTATCAAGCTTCTGGTTCTATCTTTATTACTTTTCACTTTTGGTACCATGGTTTTCCCTTCTTCCACTTGGGCAAGCACCACTTGGTTTACGGAACAGGCGGATAATAAAAGCATGGCATACCCCGGGGGTCTAGGGTATGATGCCAATGAAAATCCTGGTATATTGCAAATGGATTTTAACAACGAAAAAGTTGTTTATCGATATAAGTCCTCTGCCGGCAATTGGGTTAGCGAAGAAATCGCCTCAAGTATCTATGGAAACACTTCTCTTGCCTATGATAATAACGGATCACCCGTTGCCCTATACTTAAACAAAGATGTTACCCCAAACATTATATACTACGCTACACGAAGTTCCGATGGAAGTTGGTCCAGCCAACAGGTGGCAAGCGGCACCAATATCCCTTATAACATATCGCTAGCCGTTAACAGCAGTGGCCAGCCCGCCTTCGGCTATGTGGATGGAGACAGCCTATACTTTGTAACCAAAAGCGGCGCCTCTTGGTCTAAGCAAAAGGTTACAACCGTAGATTACAGTTATAATGCTTCCCTAGATTTTAATGGTTTAACGCCTTGCTTGGCATTTTCAGATAAAAGTAACGGGCTTCGATATGCCTATAAATCCGGGGCCTCCTGGACGATACAAACGGTGAATCCCAGTACATCCATTGGTGATATTACCTTAAAGTTCGGCAACGGGAAACCTCTCATTAGCTATAGTGACCGCGGTAACAAAGACTTGTGTTTCGCCTATTATCTCAACAGTTGGACCCACACCGTTTTGGAACGTTCTACCGCCACCAATAACTACGTAGGCGATTATGCTGTCATGAATGTTCATCAGCAAGAAGGAGCCTATGAGATTTATCTTCTTCATGGCAATACTGTAATGTTAAACAACACCCAGGTCAAATTAAAAACATTATCTGTGGCTGCTGATAGCGATTTGACCAGCCTGGGCTTTCAGTCCCAAACCCTTTATTCCGGATATTTTGGTAACACCACACCGATGTTTGCCCTGGGATTAAATCAGGGAAACCCCGGGATTATGTTTCTTAAACTGGGAACCGGAAGCACCTATATCGCTCAAAAACCAAAAATCCAAGTTGTGACTTCTCTCTCCTTTGGAGACATCCCATCCAATAGCTCAGTAGAACGACAGATATCCATCACCAATACCGGTTCTCTACCTCTAAATGTTGCGGCATCTATTCCCATAACCGACACATCCTTTGAAGTCACTAGCGGAACAGTTCCAACCCTTAGCCCTGGAGAGAGCTATACTCTGACCGTGAATTTTGAACCCGGCACACCCGGGACAAACTATACTTCCACTTTATCCCTTACCTCAAACGACCCGGATCGTCCTACCGTTGGCGTCAGCTTGACGGGAAGATCTTATAGTAACAATTCTTCCTTAGACTATCTGGAACTAAGCAATGGAAATACGGTAACCTCCTTTGTGGATAATGCCGGCTCATTAGAAGTGCCTTACGCCACAGAATCCCTGCACATTTCCCCTGTTGCCAGCGATTCTCATACTTCCATCACCATCAACGGCACGACTGTTTCCCACCAAGGATTATCTCCATTGATTTCACTACACATCGGAGAGAACATTATACCCCTCTCCCTTACTTCCGAAGACGGAACCTCTACCAGCACATATACTTTTACCGTTACTAGAAGAGATTCTCCAGAGGCGCACCTATCATCATTGGCAGTCAGCACCGGCACCTTGACCCCGGAATTCTCACCGCAGATCACCCGCTACAGTATTTCTCTGCCAGATGGAATATATGATTATTCTATAGCCGCTACTACGGTTCACACCAGTGCAAGCATAACGGTGGATGGGACAGATGCTGTGTTGGAGACCACAACAGTATCCGCAACCGGGGACGTGGGCGAAAACATCCATAGATTTCATATTGTGGCGCCAGACCACGATACCACTATTGACTATGAAGTCTCTGTATACCGATTGCCGGAACTCTCTGGCATCGCTTTGGACTATGGCAGTATTACGCCTGCCTTTGAACCTTATTTAACGGCCTATTCCACCTATGTTCCCAGCAGTACAACAACCCTTACCATTACCCCTGCCACTATCGGAGTCTATTCTTCAGGAACTTACTCCGTTAATGGGGTCTCTTTGGATGATAGCGGTGTTGCTTCGGTGCCATTACATATTGGGGATAACACCATCACCATCGGAGCTATTTCTTCCGACGGAAAAGCCATCCGAACTTACACCCTAACGGTGGACCGATTAGAACCCATTACCGGTATGCAAATGGGAAAATGGCCTGTTTGGAGTAGCGGGGAAGACTATGATCCACAGGTAGATATCTACCAGGAAGAAGCCACCTTGTTTTACGACTTGCCGGAAGATATGTGGGTGACAGTGAACGGGACTTTAATGGCAGAAGGGGAATTCTATACCTCATCTTTTGTGGAAGGTGTCAACCGTCCTATCCGAATGGAGTTCTTTTCTCCACTATGTTCTGAACCGGCAATTTATGAACTCACTGTCATAAGACAGCCTATACTCACCGAGTTGAAAATTAACAACCATCAGATCCTCCTTTCCCCCGAAGACCCGAATTCCTGGCCCTCTGTTCCCAGCACTTCCACCAGTGCGATCATCGAGGTCAGCGTAAACAGTGGCACCACCATTCGTGCCGAAGGAAATTATACTTTCACACCCATAACCACTTACACAAACGCATACAAGTGGCGAATAGATAATCTTCATATGGGCTACAATTATATCTATTTGGAGATGCTTTCTCCGGATGGTCGAGCCTCTAGGACCCATATGATTTACCTGCAAAGGCTATCGGCATTAGACAATCTCACCATAAGCTCTGATACCCAACCCAATATTCCGTTGACTCCAAACTTTCAGTCCCATATCTATGAATATTCCGTACAAGTGCCCTCTATCGTCGATACCGTTTCTTTAACGGGGACTGTCCCATCGGAACCGGCTATCCATCTTACGATTAACGATGTGCCTTGTGTCAGCGAAGTTCCCACAAGTCCCATTGACCTTTCTTACGGCAACAATTATATTTACCTGGAGCTTCTTCTAGACTGGGACTATACACGTACTGATTACATGGTGAACGTTATCCGGGAGGAGCCTACTGCCATCACTATATCCGATTCAACTCCCGGCGTCTCCAGTCGCAATCCCGCCACAAACACCACCTATACCGCCGATACCACAGGAACCGGCAAAGTCCCGGTTACTATGGACGAAAGCACCGGTGTGGCATCTGTGAATCTAAGTCGATTGGCAACAAGCTTAAAGGATGGGCAAAATATTATCGTGAACGTGCCGGCTCTTACAGAGGCACAAGGCTATACGGCCACCATCCCCTCCTCTTCGTTAAGCGATGCCTTGGGTGGATCCATTACCATGAATACTCAACTGGGAAGCCTCACTCTTCCCGGTAACATGCTTTCGGACGGAGATCCTACAGGTACTGTCGGTGTTTCCGTTCAGGGCGGAAATAAAGAGAGTTTGCCCGATGCCGTTAGAACGGCGATCGGAGACCGACCTCTGATTCAACTAACCCTGTCTGTCGATGGAAACCCTGTGTCATGGAACAACCCCGAGGCTCCTGTCACCGTCCGCGTTCCCTATACTCCCACGGAAGAAGAACAGAACCATCCAGAGAACATCGTCATATGGTACATTGATGGAAAAGGTAACCCCGTCTGCGTTCCCAACGGCCGATACAACAAGGACACGGGAATGGTTACCTTTGATACGACTCACTTTAGCCATTATGCGGTATTATATCACTCACTCTCTTTTCTAGATGTGCCGGAAACCGCATGGTATGCCCCCGCTGTATCCTTCTTATCCGCCCGGGAGATTACCACAGGAACCAGTGAAACTCTCTTCAGCCCTCTGATGAAGTTGACGAGAGGACAATTTCTGGTCTTATTGATGAAGGCCTATGAAATCCCCCCCGACAATAATTCCACTATAAATTTTGCAGATGCCGGCGACACCTACTATACCGGCTATCTAGCCGCTGCCAAGGAGATGGGAATTGCCCGGGGAATCGGCAACAATCAGTTTGCACCCACACGAGAAATCAGTCGTCAAGAAATGTTTACACTACTCTTTAATACCTTGGAGGGATTGAACAAGCTACCGAAATTTACCTCCCCCCAGATACTAGAAGATTATATGGACCATGAAGACATTCTCCCCTGGGCCCGAGAACCCATGAGTCAATTGGTGAAGGCTGGAATTATCAAAGGCAGTAACCACACTTTAACGCCCTTACATTCCACTACCCGTGCTGAAATGGCTCAGGTACTGAAGAACTTACTATGGGAATAATTTGCGAATCAAAGTCTACTCTTTGAGCTCTAGTACGGGAGACCTCTTGGTAATGCAGCAGCTATCTACATTCCGTCCGCCAGAAGATCAAGCTCCGCCCGTATCTCTTCTGCCCTTCTTGATTGCAGATTACA
>CALFUG010000068.1 GCA_937928455.1 uncultured Clostridia bacterium | reverse complement strand
CAATTCCTGGAATGGAATGGGACAGATTTTACGTACGAAGAGTTTCTCTACATCACGGAAAAGAATCATCGGGCAGATGCTTTGGCCAACCAGGGCATCGATGAAATTCGCAAAGAATCTTTTCCGGAATCTTTTTCCGGTGATATGGATATTTAGGAGGAATGAATATATGACATTCGATAACTTTGGATCAAATGCAATTATGGCCTGGATTCTAGCGGGGGGGCTTTTGGCCAAGTTGGTAGTGGCTGTCCTCATTTTATTCGCAGGGTGGATTATTATTCGAGTAGCAAAGCGGATGATTCGAAAGGCTCTTGCCAAAAGCACGTTGGACGAATTACTCCATCCCTTCATTTTTAATACGGTGCGAATTGTACTTTGGATATTACTATTGCTCACCATCCTCAGCTGGCTTGGCGTTCCCATTACCGCCTTTATTACCGCGCTGGGTGCTGCCGGTGTAGCCATCGCGTTGGCTTTGAAAGACAGTCTCTCCAATTTTGCGGGAGGCATTATTATCCTGTTTTCGAAGCCCTTCAAAAAGGGAGACTATATCGAAGATTTGGAAGTCTCCGGTCTGGTGGAAAAAATCGACCTTCTCTACACCACCATCACCTCCTTTGATAAAAAAACCATCACCATGCCCAACGGGAAATTAGCCAATGCCACCGTGATAAACTACTCCAAAGAGCCGGTACGAAGAGTGGATTTTACCTTCACCGCTTCTTACGAGGCCAATACAGCTCACGTAAAAGAAATTCTTCGGGAGGTAGCCACCTCTCACCCGTTGGCACTAAAAAACCCGGAACCTTTTGTGGCGGTTTCCGGGCATGGAGACAATGCCATCAATTATGTACTTCGAGTATGGAGTAACCAGGAAGATTACTGGGTGCTCTATCATGATCTTTTAGAGCAGGTGAAGAACGCTTTGGAACAGGCGGGCGTCAATATTCCTTACCCGCAGTTGGACGTACATATGGTATAGCTTTAGCGAATCTGTGTGAGAAAGTCCTGAAATATCACCACAATAATATTGTTATAGTATAACTCCTTGGTAAGCCAAGAATCATTAATAATGGCCGATAGAAATTCGGACAGCTGAGGTCCTGCCAAGGAAGAAACTGGAATTAACAGAGCCAGCATCACATATACCAAAAGGAGCCCGGTAACCCCACCGGCTATTATGCCAAGGATTCCATCCATGGCTCCCGTGATGCCCCCTCTGTTTTTCTTTGACAACAAGCTGACCAAAACGAAAAACACCAGCTTCACCGCCAGGATAACCAATACAAAGGATAGCACGGAAAACAATATATCGGCTCCCCGGGTAGCCATGGCCTCGGAAAAATCTCCGGTAAAATTCCCAATGCCTTCCGTTAACGCTTGGGGCATTTGCGTAAAGGTATCATTGGCCTGAGGCAAAGAGTCCGAAAATCTCTTATCCAAAACACCCTTCATTTTGTCGTAGATCTCCGTATTGGCCAAAAGCCATTCCTGAACCTTGGGAGACCAAACAAAAGCCAACACGATGGAAAGAACCCATCCGATGGCATGCAAAAAGGATCTCACGAAGCCTCTGGTATATCCGTTCACCATGGCCCACAGAATCACCAACCCTATGAAAATGTCCGGTAAATAGTTTACGATTGTCATGGTACTATTGTATGCGTTTCTTCCTTATGTTGCAATTAGTTTTAGTAATTTCCTGTGTTTTAGTAATTCCCTTTATATACGCTATGAAGATGTTTGCTGGCGATATCCACTAGCCGGTCGATGGTTTCCCGGGGCGTCGATTCTTTATCCGTCATCAGGTAATGAGGGAAGAAGCGACTGATGTGGTAGGGTATTTTAGGGTCAATTTGGGAAATCCATCGACTCAAAGCTTCCATTTCTTCTTCGCTGTCATTTTCTCCCGGTATGATTAAGGTGGTGATTTCTACATGGCAGTGGTTTACCGCTTCTGTCACATTATTCAGCACCACCTGTAGGTCTCCTCCAATCTTTCCATAAAACGCCGATTGGAAACTTTTAATATCGATGTTCATGGCATCCATTCTTTGGGCCATATCTCGAAAATATTCTTGTTGAAAACAGCCGTTGGTGACCAAGATATTTTTTAACCCCACCTTTCCGGCGAGACCGGAAACATCCCACACATACTCATACCCCACCAATGGCTCGTTATAGGTATAGGCAATGCCCACATTCCCCCTGCCCTTGGCCGCCAGGGCCAAATCCACCAGGGCTTGTGGCAGAATGGTTTCATAGTTGGAATAATATTTTCCCGTGGATTCCACCCACTCTTCGCCGCCTTCTCTTGAAATATGAT
>CALFUG010000067.1 GCA_937928455.1 uncultured Clostridia bacterium | reverse complement strand
AGCGCTTCATAAGGGGCGCTCTTTTGATGTGCAAAAAATCTACGGGTTATTTGTTTCGCTTTCGAAGTGGGTTTGGGCAAAAGGGTACAAAAGGACGGGATACTTTGGTATAATGAAGCAACTTCTGGACAAACTGACATATACGGTTTTAGTGAATTTGTCCATGGAACGTTGGGAGGAGAGAGGGCAAGATTGATATGGAAAAACCGATTCTTGTTGCGAGGGACCAACAATTTAATGAGTTAATCCAAGGTCTCGAATCTTTGATTCAAGGTAATTTTAGTCTGAGCATAGTTTCCGGCCCTGCCGGTGTGGGGAAAACCTACTTGGTAGCCCAGGTGGAGAAGCTTTTTCTTGAAAATAATTTAACCTACATTAAAACGAAATTCCCTGCATACAGTCAAGATCTGTTGACTCCGGCTGCAGAAATTTTAGATGAAATCGCACGTCAGATTTTGATGTTGGAACCGGACACATTTCAAATGGTTCAAAAGAATTTGAAAGAAAAATTAAGGGCGGACTTGAACACCATCATTTCCGTAAGCCCCTTATCAGAGAAACTATTTGGCCCCAGAGAACGAAAAACCATGTTGGAAGATATGAACGAAGAAGCCGTGGTTCAAGCCATGGCCGCATACATAAGAGAGGCGGCGGCCATCTTGTTTCCCATGATTATATTTATGGATGATGTTCAATGGGGGGATCGAATCTCCATGAAACTCATTCGCACTTTGTGCTATACGGGCAGCGAAAGTAACTTCTATTTAATTCTGGGTTGCCGAACATCTTGCAATAACGACCTGGATTCTTTTATTTCCCATCAAAGCAAAATCCAATTGGAACCCTTCCAAAAAGAAGACATCGATGGGCTTTTGGCGGAAACCCTGTCCCTGGAAGGGCCCGCTGGAAATGATGTTTCTTCTCTCTTATTCCGGTTGACCCAAGGTAATCCTTTCTACATTTCATTTCTGATTCAACGATTCAAGGAAAACGGTGCATTGACGGAAGCGGCGGGTGTTTGGAAATGGGATATGGAAAAGTTTTCAGCCATGAAGCTGCCGGAGGACATTGAGGATATTTTGATGGAGGAATTGGAAGACCTCTCTTCCG
>CALFUG010000066.1 GCA_937928455.1 uncultured Clostridia bacterium | reverse complement strand
GGGTTTACCACGTTTTCCACCTTCATGTATGAGGGTGTTGCATTGATCAAGGACAATGAAACCAAAAATGCATTGTTATATGTTACATTAACCATGGTACTAGGTATAGGAGCCTTTGCCCTTGGATGGTTGACCCGGCTATATCTATAAGAAAGGAGCGATTGAAATGCTTCCTAAAAATTGTAAGATTTTGAAGGTGTATATTCGAGAAGATGCAGTCTATCAGGGGCATAGCTTGTATCATGCATTGACCCAGAGACTGGCAGAAATGGGTATGGCGGGAGTCACGGTAACCAGAGGTATCGAAGGATTTGGCCGAGAAAAAAGAATATCCAGTTCAAGAATTTTGGATCTATCTTTTCACCTTCCGATTATCATTGAAATAATTGATTCCCCGGAAAAAATTGTAGAAGCCATTCCGGAAATTCGGGAAATGATGGAAGAAGGCTTGTTAATGACCACAGATGTTGAGGTCTTGAAGTATGGGAAAGAGGAAATTGTATAATGAAGAAAACGGACGATAGAAAAGTAGTGCGAATACAGGATGTTTCCCATGAAGGTCATGGCGTAGGCAGGGCGGATGGCCTTGCCTTATTTATTGAGGATGCTTTACCGGGGGATGTGATGGAGGTGTCCATCACACGAAAGAAGAAGACCTATGGATTTGCTCAAAAAATCTTGTTGCTGGAACCTTCTCAGGACCGGATTGAGGCGGCTTGCCCCCATGCAGGGGTTTGCGGGGGATGCACGTATCAGTATTATAATTACCAGGCGCAGGGACATTTGAAACAACGGCAGGTAGCAGAGAAGATTGGGAGAATTGGAGGTGTTACCAGTCCCTTGGTGAGACCGATAATAACCATGGAACAGCCGATAGCCTATCGAAATAAGGGGATTTTGCAGATTGATCCGTTACTGCAAACCATCGGTTATCATGAAAAGAAGACCCATCAGGTGGTAGATGTGGATCATTGTATGCTCCAAGCCCCACCGGTAGATTTGGTGGCAGAGGTATTGCGACCTTATCTACGGCATTTCGGGAAAAATCTCCAACAGGTAGTGGTGAAAACCGCTTTTCATACGGGTGAGGTGATGGTGGTGTTCATCGGCATGGAAATGCCCCCGGCAATCATGGAAAAGTTGATAATAGAGTTGGACGAAAAAATCGCTTTATTGCCCCCTCCTTCCAACAGTGTACCGCCTGTAGATGGTAAATACTCTTTGGAAAGTGTGTGTCATAAAATTCCGGGCAAGAATCAAATCAACGTTCTTGCGGGGAAGGGGACAATACTGGACACCATGATGGGCATGCAGTTTGAAGTATCTCCCAACAGCTTTTATCAGATTAATCCACTTCAAACGGAAAAGCTATATCAAAAAGCCATGGAATATGCTGATTTTTCCGGGGATGAAGAAGTGCTGGATTTGTATTGCGGGGTAGGTACCATTGGATTATTTGCCGCCCAAAAAGCGAAGAAGGTATTGGGCATCGAGATAGAAAAGGATGCCGTCTTGGATGCCAATCGAAATGCCATTCTCAATGGAATGGTGAACATATCTTTCTTGGCCGGAAAAGCGGAAGAGGAATGGGAAAAGGGTCTGCCCGTTGACCCTCAAGTTGTGTTTCTGGATCCTCCCAGAGCCGGTTGTCACCCGGATGTAATCAAGGCACTGATTGCACA
>CALFUG010000065.1 GCA_937928455.1 uncultured Clostridia bacterium | reverse complement strand
CGGTGCCGGTGATGGCCGGCATGTTTCCTTCCGCTCCCCATGTTAAGACAATTGTCTTGACCGGAGGAGACCTGAAAAGCAGCAAAACAATAGAACTACCTACCAATTATGCTTCCTTTGCCACCACGGTGGATAGCGTGGGTTCCTATGAGGGAGCTATGGGAATCGATATTCTAGAAAACTCGGACGACTCGGCTCAAACCTTTACTCTTAGTAATGCTGTCAACACTTTTAATGTGAGGCAATTGGACATCACCCCGCCGGATGCCCCGGGAGGCGTAACAGTCCCTGCCGGAAATTTAATTAATGCACAAGCAGAAGCGGCTGGTGTAGAAGTAGTCGTATCTTTAGGTGACAGCGGGGCATTAGCAAATGATTCGGTGGAGTTGCTTTTGAACTATGATTCCTTTTCCACACCGGTAACCCATGTTTTGACCAGCGCCGAGATTGCTGCCGGTAGTTGTACTTTCACCATTCCTTCCGGCAGATTGGGAATCGATGGAGCAAAATTGCTGACTCCTCGGATCATCGACGAAGCGGGAAACATAGGACCAACTGGAACCAGCCGGCAAATTTACCTGGATACCACGGCTCCTCCCCCTCCAACGGATATAAGAATTACGCCGGTGGGTGGCACCATCGCATCCGACACATTAAATGGAACCAATACTAACATGCAAGCAAGGGCTTCCATTGTCTCCGGAGAAGCGGTTGACGGCAAAGCCATCCTATACGTGAACGGTATTGCGCAGGCAACGGATACGGCTATCTCCGCAGGGGATACTGAAGTGGTGTTCGATTTGGGACTGGATTCTGCGGCAGCCCTTCAATCACAAGTCACGGCAGGGGGTATTGTGACCGTAGAGCTTTCTGATTTTATGGGGAATACATCCGATAGTGTAATCGATAATCCAACATTAACCGTAGATTACGTGGTGCCCAGTGTTGATTCTGTCAGTGTGCCACCGGCGGCGTCCTACAAAGCAGACCGGCATATTGACTTTACGATAGATTTTAGTGAAAATGTTTTCGTGACCAACGGAACCCCATATATCCAGGTAGAGCTGGAAACCGGGGGTACGGTGAATGCAAGTTATACAAGCGGTAGCGGGACCTCTTCGTTGGTATTTCGATATACCGTGTCTCCCGGAGACCAAGATCTCAACGGAATAGAAATTACTTCGGATGGGATTTCTTTGAATGATGGGATCATAAGAGATACGGCAGGGAACGATGCGAACCTGGAGCTAATCAATGTGGAAGACACGGCGGGAATTCTGGTAGACACCACATCACCTAGGGTGCTGGGGGTTTCGGTTCCAGCGGCCGCTACCTATCCTTCCGGTCAGAATCTGGATTTTGTAGTCATCTTCCATGAGAATGTGGTGGTGGATTTGGAAAACGGTACTCCGAGTTTGTCTTTGGGTATTTCGTCGGCGGGCATCGTGAATGCGAGCTATATAAGTGGAAGTGGAACCAGTGTGTTGACCTTTCGATATACCACCCAGCCGGGGGATTGGGATGGTGACGGTATTACAATAGGAGAAGATATTGTTTTGAATAGCTCCTCCATTCAAGATGTGGCCGGTAATCATGCGCTGCTTCTACTGAATAGCATTGGAGACACTTCGGAGATTTGTGTGGATGCTGTTCTCCCGGAAATCTTATCTGCCACAATGGATGTGGAGAATCGATATGTAGATATTTCCTTTTCCAAAGGAATTTTTGGTGACGGGGTGAGTGCGTTGACGGCGGATAAACTTGCGTTAATATTTGATAGAAACGGGGGAGAGGCCACAGCGGTTGCGATTCGTTCTCTAAAAAAGAATGATAACGACGTGGAAGGTATGGCCTTTTCTCTCCGAGGAGGAGAAACCATAGTCCGTGCATTTATCGATATCACCGGAACCCCATCCGGTTTGGAGACTATCGAGATGGGCCCCTTCGATGGTGTCTCCGTTTTCGATGAACGGGGCAATGCTATGGTTGCCAATGAGACAACGGGAGCTATCGCACTACAGGATCAGATTCCGCCCACATTGGTTACATCGGGAGCTGTTATGGCCAGTGATGCCACATCAAATTCCGTGCGGTTGACCTGGTCGACGGCAACGGACCAAAAGACCACAGAGGCCAATCTTGAATACGGAATGGTATATTCCCAGGAGGACAACATTTCCACCGTTGGCGATGCGGTGAGCAATGGGGCGATAGCTGGAGATTGGACCAGAAATATAACCACCGGGGCCGTCACTGGGCTCAGGGCCAGTACAAAATACTATTTCAATGTGTTGGTCAGGGACGAAGCGGGAAACGTGATGGCGTATACATCTACGGCAGCGACTACAACCCGGGCTCCCGGGAGAGGCGATTCTTCCATAATCGGGACTGGACAGATTTTCATCAATGGAGTAGAGGAAACCGTTGGGAACACCATGAATTGGACCAATTCGGAGGGGAGGAGTGTTACATCCATTACTCTGGATAGCGAAAACGTAGATAGGATATTAGACTCCGCGGGTGCCAATCCGGTTTTGATTTTATCCATGAACACCCAGGCTGACGTAGTGTCCGGTGTATTTACCGGCGACGTGGCGAATGTCATGAATGAAAAGGGAGCTACCCTGGTGATAGAGACCCAAAGAGCATCCTATTCTTTGCCAGTCTCAGAAATCAACACCTCGGGCATATTGAACCAGTTCGGGGAAAATGTAGAATTGGATGATATCCAATTTACAATCAGTATTTCCGAGCCAAGTGAAGACACCGTTGAGATCATATCAAACGCAGCCGAAAACGGCGGGTTCGCCATAGTGGTGCCGCCAGTAAATTTTACCATCCGTTGTGAATATAATGGAAAGGGCTTTGATATCCGCAATTTTAGCGCCTATGTGGAAAGAACCATTGCCATTCCCGAAGGTGTGGATCCCTTTACAATTACAACTGCCATCGTGACGGATCCGGATGGAACGTTGCGCCATGTGCCTACGATGATCGAAGAAAAGAACGGGAAGTATTACGCAAGGATCAATAGTCTGACCAATAGCACATATACCGTCATACATCATAGTGTTCAATTTTTGGATGTGGACAAACATTGGGCAAAGTGCGCCATAAACCATATGGGTTCCCGGATGATTGTAAAGGGCGTGAGAGATGGTGTTTACCAACCCAACAGAAGCATTACACGAGGAGAGTTCGCCACCATTGTTGTAAATGCACTGGGTCTTGCTCCCGGTTCAAAAGAGAGTGGTTTTCAAGATGTAAGAGATGCGGCTTGGTTTCATGGATATGT
>CALFUG010000064.1 GCA_937928455.1 uncultured Clostridia bacterium | reverse complement strand
TTGATGTATCCGCCACATCTCTGACCACTCTGGCCTATTTCTACTATTCCATTGGCTTGGTGTTTATGTCCATCAACGATTTGATGCTGCGGGGATACTATGCCCTTCATGACATGAAGACCCCCATGATCTTTGCCGGTATCAGTGTGGGGGTGAACATTGTTCTGAACTTGCTTTTGGTAGGACCTATGGCCCATGGGGGCTTGGCCCTTGCTACCAGCATCGCGGCTATGGTAAACTCGGTGCTGTTGGTTACCGGATTTCGCCGAAAGGGGCTGGAAGTGCCTTTGGTGGCAGACAAGGGGAAATACGTGAAAATCATCGGTGCCTCTTTTGTTTCCGTGGGGTTGAGCAAGGGACTCTTTGAGTTACTGATAGCTTCTATTTGGATGCCTCGGATGATGTATCTGGGGGTTTCCGTACTGGTCGCGGTTGGATTTTATTGGGCACTGCTGAAGCTGTTTCGTGTGGAAGAAATCAATTTGATTAAGCGGTTGTTCCAACGAGGCCATGGAGAGAGCTAGGACGTGGGGTTTAAGTAGTTGATGGAACCGTAGAGCGCTACGCGGAATAGAATGAATTGGAATACAATGGCCTCCCGTGATGGGAGGCCATTTCATCCATTACTACTATTTTTTCGTTATTTTTCTTCTACTTCCCAGCGGTATGGATATCCGGTAGCTTGGAGTCGTTGTAGATATTTCTCCGGATCCAGTTCTTCCGCAAAGATGACACCTTTTTTGGCGCCTTCCATGATTTCCATGGCACCTATGACGGCGGGTAAGGCCACATTTACAGAGGCGGTACCAAATAAGTCGCTGATGGGTTTGCCTGGTACATTCATGTTGGGAAGATGGGCCAAATAGGTGGTTTCCTTATTGCCTTTCTTTCCCTTTACTTCGATGTCCATATATACATGATGGTTTTCATCCGCTTTGGCATAGTTGGCCGGTTTTTCTGCCAGGAATTTATTCCCTGGTTTGGGGAGCAGGGCGGCCACAAAGTCGATGGGCTTGACTTTGTTCCCGCCGAACTCTACTTCCTTGTCCGAAGCCAAGCCCAGCGCCACTAGGGAAGCGGGTTGAGGATGAAGATAGTATTTGAAGTCGCAGTAGCTCAGACCTTTCCCAATGGTACGAGGTAAAGAATAGGGTTCCTCGTGAGAGTGGTGGTTTAATAACAGTTCTCCCACCGGTGCAGGGAATGTCCATTTTTCCATCCCGGAATAGGGAGGGGTGTATTGGTACTTCCCGTTTTCGTATACGATGGCACTGTCATTACAGTCCTTGAGAGCTTGGATGGGAGACCATCCGGGATTCCAAGGATTTTTGTATTCATCGTATTCTTCTACCGAGGTATTCTTTTTCCCCAATCGGATTTTAATGCTTTCCACCTGGTCCAGCTTATCACAGCATAGTCGAGCGATTACATTGACAAATCCCGGGGCCATACCACATCCCAAAAGGGCAGTGAGGCCCGCCTCTGCAAACTCTTTGTCTAAAGATAGGGGCTGTCCTGTAGATAATTCTTCCCAGAAAGGAGTGTCAAAGGCAGAGTTTACATAGTGTGCTTGGGCCTTTAGGGCTCCTTTCATAACATGCGAAGCCATCCAGGGCAAGGAGAAGTCCATGATAACAGCCACTCCCTGGG
>CALFUG010000063.1 GCA_937928455.1 uncultured Clostridia bacterium | reverse complement strand
CCCAGATATCCGGATTCATGTTGGTGGAATCGATGGAAGAAACCTCCATGGTATCCAGGGTACATACTTGGGACAAGTCCGGCAGGTAGGATAGTAATTCTTCACCGCCCAAAGCCGGAATCAAGCCTCTGGCCGTCTCGGCAGAAACAATGGTACCTCCCGTGGTCATCAGTAATATTTTCTTCATCCTATCCGCTCCTTATACCATTAAAAATGCGGCTTCCAGCACACCGTCCTTCGTGCCCCGATACTTCACCGCCAGCCAGGAGGGGATTTGCGGGATGCTTTCCAAAGACCATAACATGCGATTTCCTTCCAACCGAACCAGGTCGGGGGCCTTCTTTACCATACTATCCAAAACCTTGGGCAAAAATGTGTGGGCCAAAGAGGAACCTACCGTTTCATAACGAACCACACCATAATGACCCTTGGGTCCAAAAACGAAATCCTCCACATGAAGCACCATATGAAGCCGTGTCTTTAGCATCACCTTCAAGGTCGCCTCCACATGGATGCCATCTTCCCGAAAGGATACCCGGTAGTCTTCCAGCTTCCCCTGGGCCAAATCCATCACCACGGCTCGCCATCCTTCATTGACCATTTCTTCCGGCACACGAAAAATCCCCCGATCTCCTCGCTGCTCATCCAACCCGGAGAGAATCGGTGGAATATATTCTCGGCTGGCTGCCAACAGGCGGACCAACGGTTTTACCCATTCTTTATCCATAAGATGCCTCCCTTTTTCTTTATATGGTATCATTTTTACCCCCGCTTGTATAGGGTTTGCCCGGATGCTGCTACCTTGTGAAAACCATGGTTCTCTGATACAATGAAGCCATCCTGTTTTCGAGAATATCCAGGCATGTAATCGAGGCAATCATGAAAAAAATCGTCTTCTATATTATCGTTTCTGCCACTCTTTTCAGCACCATGGAAGTGGCATTAAAAATAGCCGGGGCCGGGTTTGATGCCTTCCAACTCACCTTTCTTCGCTTCCTCATCGGGGGGGCCTTTCTTCTCCCATTTGCCTTACGTAGAATCCGAGGGAAAGGAATACAACTCCAAGGAAAAGATTATGCCTATATGCTTCTTCTGGGCATCCTTCTAGTCCCCTTTTCCATGGTCTTGTTTCAACTGGGGGTGGAAAATGCCAACGCCTCCACGGCAGCCGTCATATTCTGTATTAATCCCATGTTCACCATGCTCTTTGCTCACTTCCTCACGGAAGAAAAGCTGAACCGAAACAAGATATTGGCCATCGTCATTGGCCTCCTGGGAATCCTTTTCATGATAGCACCATGGAATATGGCGGAAGGAAACACCTTGGCGGGAACCCTCTACTCCGTCTTCTCCGCTGCCCTGTTTGGCCTTAATAGTGCCATGGGAAGAAGAACGGTCCATCACATGGGCGGGTTGCCACAAACCTCCATCAGCTTTCTCCTCGGCTCCCTGGCGATGATTCCTCTCCTATTGATATTGGGAAAACCCCTGGTGGCGGGGATTGCTATTGCAAACCTGAATCTACTACTATACGTAGGCATTATGGTCACCGGTTTGGGGTACCTCACCTACTTCCTGACCATGGAACAGGCCGATGCAGCCACTGCATCCATCGTATTTTTTATCAAACCGGGGCTGGCGCCCCTCATCGCTTTGTTGGTTTTGAAAGAAGTTCTAACCCTCAACAGTCTGCTGGGAATCCTTTTGGTATTCTTCAGCTCCTATATCAACCTACGGGAACAACGGTTGAAATCCAGTCAGAAAGGAAGGTCTACTGCATCTTATGAACATTCGTGATATTGAAAAGACGTTTTCTCACCGAACCCCCGCACCCATCGACACCCATCGGTATTATGCGGTGATGGTACCTTTGATTCAAAGTGGAGATACATTATCCATCCTATTTGAGGTACGCTCCCACGAGTTGCAAGTACAGCCCGGGGAAGTTTGTCTTCCCGGAGGAAGGCAAGAAGAAGGGGAGAGTCCGGAGGAATGCGCCATCCGGGAAACCTGCGAAGAGCTATGCATCAAACCCAGTCAAATGGACGTCATCGGACCACTGGACTATCTGAATGCCTATAGTAATTTCACGCTGTACCCCTTCCTCTGTGTGATAGGCCAAGACGTTATTCATGCGGACAATTTTAATCCCGACGAGGTTCATGAAACTTTTCAGGTACCCCTGGACTTTTTCTTGGAGCAGGATCCCATTCTATTTACCTTCCCGGTGGAGCCGGTGATACCAAAAGATTTTCCCTATCACCTCATTGGAGAAGACAAAGAATACAATTGGCGAAAAGGAACCAGCATCGTCCCGATTTATAAGTATGAAGGTCACACCATCTGGGGCCTCACGGCCCGAATCATACAGAGGATGGCCGAAGTCTTGCGGGAAGAGAAAAAATAGAAACCACTAAAAAAAGACCGGGAGCAAACACTCTCGGTCTTTTCACATTCACAGGGCTATTTCACTTCGATGGCTTTCATCGCCTTGGGCGGTTCCAAAGCCTTCTTGGGTAATTCTACTTTCAGGATTCCATCCTTGTACTCTGCATTGATGTTCTCTACATCCACACCGGAGACATCGAAACTTCTCTGGTAGGAACCGTAGTATCTTTCACGCCGGATGAATTTTCCCTTTTCCTCCGTCTTTTCATCGGAAGATCTCTCTGCCTGAATGGTCAGATAATCTCCGTCTAAATCAATCTTAATATTCTCCTTGTCCATGCCGGGAAGCTCCGCTTCCAACACATATTTGTCATCCGCATCCGTCACATCGGTCTTGAACAAGCTCACTTTGTTCGTGTCAGGCCAATCTCTGAAAAAGTCTCGAAACAGAGAACCGGTATCAGGGAAAA
>CALFUG010000062.1 GCA_937928455.1 uncultured Clostridia bacterium | reverse complement strand
TGCCTTGGCTTGGTATAAGGCAGCATCGGCTCGTTCCAACCCTTCTTCCGGGGTTAGATCCGTTTTGTTGAAATAGGATATGCCCATGGAGATGGTGACCTGGATATTCTCTCCTTTTTCTTTGCAGATAAACAGATTTTTCTCTACTTCCGCTAATAATTTATTGGCAAACAAATCTACGTCTTCTTCTCGTAGGCCGTTGGCAATGAGAAGGAATTCCTCACCGCCCCATCGAATCACATAATCGGAGATTCGGCTGTGGTCCTTCAAGGTCTGGGTAATGGTTTTTAATATTTCGTCTCCCTTTTGGTGTCCACAGTAATCATTCACCTTTTTAAAGTCGTCGATGTCCATCATGATCAAAGTAGGACTCTGGCCGGTAATCAGAAATTCGGAGAAACTGTTCGATAAAAATTCTTCCCCGGCTCTCCGGTTATATGCCTGGGTCAACGAGTCTTTGTATGCCGCGTCGGATAATGGTCCATAGGATTTTTTATAATACCATCGTTCTAGAATCCCGGTTAACAGGAACGCGGCTGCTAATAAAATTCCGGTAACCAATGCGGAAATCCAGAGCATTTTTTTAACGCGGGAGTCACTTTTTGAAGCGGTGGCGGTCACGTAGGAATCCACATCATCCAGATGAACGCCCATGGCTATCACCCAATCATACTCTTTATATAATCTGGCGAAGGTCAGTTTTTGAGAGATGTCTTCACTATTGAGTTTCTTGAAATAGTAGGTAAAAAACACTTCCCCATATTTCTTCACACCCTCCAATTCTGTAAGGTAGGGTGTATTCCCTTTAATGTCGGTCATGCTGGTGGATAGAAGCATTCCTTCGGTATCTTTCAGGTTGGGATGAACCCGGCGAATGGCATAGTCATCCCCGCCTTCATAATTCACGATTTCATTGACCCATATGTAGCCACCGTTATCGAATTTCAGGCGGTGTAGTTCGTCGTGGACTAAAGATTTCACCCTTTCATCCATGGTACTTTTTGTCACTCCAAGGAGGATAGTCCAATTACCCATCACCTGTTCCTCCCAAACGGGACAGGATTCCTTTATTTGAGAAGTCAACTGTTCCGGTAAACCAGAAAAAGATTGCTGGGAAAAGGTGTTGTAAAGAATTTGGTTTGAGCTACTGTTGTATATCAAAGCGGAAAAAACGGAATTTTCAGCATTGGGTTCCAACTCATGGATTAGATTTCCCGGAAATTCCGAGGGTGTGACGGTATACCAATGGGCTGCCATTTTCATTTCATCCTCTAGCGTATGATGTAATTGGCTTGCTTGCGTTGTCTTTTTGTCCTCGATGCCATGAATTACATTGTTAACCGTGTCCTTTAGGAAGATTCTTTTGTTATCCAGGATGCTTTCCGTGGCATATTCCTTGTAGATATCCCCGGCATCCCGGATGTTTACAATGTACAATCCGCTCAGGAGGATTCCCAAAAGAAGGACCGTGATAACCATGGCTAGCCGATAACGTTTTCTGGTGTTATTTATCATTTGATTGCCTCGCTCCGAAAAAAATCGCGCCTGTATGAGGCGAGTTGATACCATTATACCCCTATATAATACTCTTACAACAAAAATATTTGAAACCCTGGAAAAACTGAAAAAATCAACGTATCAAGTAGGCCGGTGGAAAGCAAATATTAGGAGGAGCGTATCCGGAGGCGGAACATCATTTCCCGTTTGAACCGCCCGAAAAAGGGTACAATAGTTAAAAATAGATGGTACCCAGCGGGACTTATATTCGAAGAAGGCAAATTCCCATATAAGAGGTACGTAACAGGAGGATGGAAGATGAAGCATATGATGATTGAATGGCAACATTTGGAGGTGGAAGGGAGAACCTGTGGACCTTGTGAAAAAACCAAGGAGAATATTCTTGTAGCCATCACGGAGTTGAAATCAGAGTTTGAAGGGAACATACGGCTGGAATTCATCGATACTCCCTTGACGGAAAAGGACATCAAGGATTCCAATCGGGTGCTGTTGAATGGGATTCCTTTGGAGGACATTTATAACTTGGAAGTAAAAGAGGCTCCCTGTGTTACCTGCAGCGATCTGGTGGGACGAGAAGTTTGTTGCCGGATTTTGGTGCGAGAGAATACGGAAACAGAAGAAGTTCCGGTGGAATGGATTAAAGAAGGAGTTTATCTGGCCATCGGGGAAAGACCTTCTGCCTAAAAGACCAGATTCAGAATATAGGCCATGAAAATCCCTAGGTAATTTCCCATGGCGTAGCCCACAATACCAAGCACTAACCCGGGCAAGATGATGGCCTTGTTTTTCAGTGCATCCGCCACAGGAATAATGAAAGCGGGACCAAAAATGCAGGCGGTTGAAGCGATGATGGTGGTGTCCCGGTCGATTCGGAACAGGGCGGAAAGCAAGGTGTGCAGTATGATGGTGCCGAATTGAACAAAGAATAATAAGAAAAGAAGGTTCCAGGTGTCACCGGTGATGGAAGATAAATCAAAGGATAGCCCGATGGCAAAGGAGAACATAAGAATAAGGTATTTCCCGAAGGTATAGGAGCCGGGAATCTGCCTTATTTTTTTGTGAAAGGAACCGGCGACTCCCAAAGTGGTGACCCCCAACATGATGATGGCCACATGCAAGGTTCCTGTGAATAGGATGGCCACTCCTGCCGAAAGTCCCAGGCTTAGGATGGTCAATAGGAACAATAGGAGGTAGCTTTTGATGGTGGTGGGGGTGTCCTTGTAAGAGACCTCTCCATATTTCATTACATCCGGAGAAAAGGCCGGCGACTCCGGGAAGGAAGGCAAAAAATGACGGTATAATCGGGGGATGATGGATAATAGTAATAGGAAGTAAATACCTCCAGCTACCAGGTCTGCCGTATTGGTGAGAATGATGGTGGTTTCCGGCACCTCCAATGCCATGCCGATGGCCATGAGATTGGGAGTGCCCCCGGTATACAGTCCTACCAACATACCGGATATATCAGATGCATTTTCCACTTTGTTTTGAAAGAGAGAATATCCCGCCAATGAAATGGCGGATATGGAAAAAATGGAAAGCAACAAGGAACGAATCATGGGCTTGGCTACGGTTTTCAAATGGGAAAACTGAGCGCCGAAAAGAATCAGGGGAATGGCCAAGGGAACCAGAATTTCAGCCACACTCATGGCAGCGCCACTTACCGGAAGAATAAACTGAAGTAGGAAGCCCAACAGATAACATAAGAAAACCGGACCCAACCCCCTTAGCACCAAAGACTTTTTTACCCCCATTAGAGTAAGGAGAGGTACGGTTACTATTAAAACAAAAATCAACACATCCATGGCCATTATTCCGGGTTCCTTTCCAAATTTTCCACCTTTTGAAATACTCTTTCAAAGCGGGATAATGCTTCTTGAATCAAAGCCTCGTCATAGGCGGCACTAACATAGATTCGACTTCCGGCCAGTGTAATTAAGCCTTCTGCCATAAGAGCCGCGCCCATGCGCTCCAAGGCTTCTTTTCTTTGGGTGGTTTCCTTGAGAAGATTTGGCAAGGTCCAAGGCTTTTTCCAATCAATGAAGAAGTGCATGGGTGCCGAGGACTGCAGATGCACAATGGAACCAAAATTATATATGACAAAGGGAAGGTGGTACTTTTGGGAAAGATCTTTCAGTCCAGCGGTGAGTAAATCTGCCATAGCACCGGCCTTCTCCCAGGCCCGTGTTTTTTCGATTTGGCATAATGCTTCATAGCCGGCATAACTGGTGAGGGGATTGGCGGCCATGGTGCCTCCCACCAAGGCGGATTTTACCTCCATATCAGTGAGGCCAGCACCTAAGTGTTTCATCATATGGTTGCTGCCACCCAGCCCTCCGGCACTGGGATATCCACCCCCGATAATTTTGCCAAACAGGGTGAGGTCTGGGTGAACTTGGAAATATTCCTGGGCTCCACCCATTCCCAGGCGGAAAGCGGTAACCACTTCGTCAAAAACCAAAGCGGCACCATATTTTTTGGATAGGGATTCTACATTTTTATTGAAGTTTCGAAGAAGGGGTCGGGTACCACTTTCCGGCCCTAGAGGTTCCATAAAAATGGCGGCGGTGCCACCCCGCAGGCGATTTCTTTTTAAGAGGCGCTCCAATTGTTCCAACCGGTTGGGAAAGAATTCTTCGGTGTAGCGGAAAACATTTCCGGGAATGCCCGGTGTCAGCAGATTCCTGGAGTAGGGGATGCGTAGACTATAGGCTAGCTGGTCGCTCCACCCATGATAAGCCCCACCCATCTTTATAATGTGTTTGTGTCCAGTAGCCAACCTGGCCACACGAATGGCGGCCATGGCGGCCTCATTTCCGGAACCCAGCATACGGAATTTTTCCACCGATGGGATAAGTTCCTGTATCTTTTTGGCCAACAAGTATTCATATTCATGGAAAAGCCCGGTAACGGGGCCACAGTCCGATAAAAAGGTCTGGACTTTTTGGGCCAATTCCTGGGGATTATTTCCCAAAAGAATGGGGCCGCCGGCTTGCAGAAAATCCAAGTATTCGTTGCCATCCACATCATATAAATAGGGTCCTTTGGCTCTTTCTATGGCCAGGGGAAAAGGAAAGTGAAAGGCCAAGTTATGTTGTACTCCGGAAGGGATGATGGTAGAAGCCTCTTGGTGAAGTTGATAGGATTTTTGGCACTTTTTCCCAAAATAATCCGCCACGTAACCCCGGGTGGCCGCTGGAGATATACCGTATATGGGTTGTCGAATCAATTGATCCAGATCCTTGAGTATTCTTTCTACATCCGGATAAGTAGATATGGCCGTATTCTTACTCATAAAAACTCCTTGATATGAATGGGATTTTGATGAAGATGAAACATTCGTCGGTTTATGGCAAAGGGATGAGATAAAGATTATCTTTTTGAATGGGAAGCATCTCATCCTCGATGGAATGAATAATGGAGCAGATTTTTTCATTAACGGGGAAAGAAAGCCCATGGGCTTTTCCTTGTTCTACCAAATAGCCGTTGAGATAATCCACCTCTGTTTGTTGTCCCTTTCGAAGGGATTGCAGGCTGGAAGAAGTCAGCCTCCTGTATTTGAATCCCACCATTCGGATGATGGCATGACGTCTCCACTCGGATAAGGGTCCGTCCCCTTTCAGGAAAGCCCGGTAGTCCAGTTTTCCGCCAAAGGGCGGCACATCCAAGTGTATGGCATCCGCCAAGGCCATGCCTTCTCTTACAATTTCAATGAAAATTTTTCTCGCCACCGAAAGCCGCAGGGTGGGGCCCAAATCAAGACCGCTTAGAGCCCCTACGGAAGTCATACAGCTATTGATAAGGAGCTTGCTATATTTTAATGGGAAAATTTGGTCTGTTAATTTTGTAGGAAAAGCTTGATGTAATATTTCAACAGACTCTTCCAAGAAGGGAGAGGAAACCGTGCTGTGAGTACCCAGGGTCAAATCTCCATCTGCAGTGAGATGATAAATACCCAAGCTTTCTTGAGTGGCCCCCCAAGTGATGACGGAGCCCACTGCCTTTTCTTTGCCCACCAGAGAAATCAGTAACGGGTCTGTGATACCATTTTGAAGGGAGCAAACGAAGCCCTCTGGATGAAGGTAGGGAAGAATATCTTGGGTTGCTTTGGCCAATTGAGTGGCTTTGGTGGCGACAAAGCACCCTTCAATGGGGGCCATCTTTTCCAAGTCGGTTCGGGTGCATATGTTGGGATAGGCCGTAAAACTTCCCCGTACGCCCCCAACTTCCAATCCCTTTTGTTGAAGCTGACTTTTGGTTTCCTCGTCACGAACCAGCAAGGAAACCTCCACATTATTTCGACTTAGACAGGCGGCTAAAGTGCCTCCAATGGCACCCGGTCCCACGATGAGCAACTTCATTCACACGGGCTCCTTTCGAATTCTTCTATTGTACAATAGTATAGCATAAAGACCACAAAAAGAGACGCAGTAAAATGCGTCTCCTCCAAAAACTAGGAAAGGGGTGCTGGTTATTGTACCATTTCTCGTACAAACTTCAGCGCGGCCGTAGCGGCTTCCGCGCCTTCGTAAACGGCCTTTGCTACCTGCATCATTCCACCGGTGCAGTCTCCTGCGGCATAAAGACCGGGGATGTTGGTGGCCATATGGGCATCGACGGTAATTCGATTCCCGCTGGTTTCGGCCCCTATCTTTCTGGCCAAGTCGGCACTGCCGGCAACCCCTTGTGCGATAAATATACCGGATAGGGGAACGTCTTCTCCATCTTCCATTTTTATGGCTTGGAGCACATTATCTCCCTCCAACCCATCAATCTTTCGAGTGTCTAAAAGTACTTGGCCGGGGAGATCCCCCTTCAGGTCTTCCCCGTTGGTAAATATGGTGACTTTCTGAGCCACGGGAAGAAGCTCCAAGGCTTCGTGAATGGCATAATCGCCAGATCCAAGAACCCCCACTTCCTTTCCTTTATAGAAGAAACCATCGCAAACCGCACAGTAGCTTACTCCTGTTCCCTCAAAACGGCTTAAATCCCGAATTTTGGGTGTATTTCTGGGGGAGCCGGTGGCAATAATCACCGCATCCGCCATATACTGGTTTTCCTTCGTGGTAACGGTTAACTTCTCCGTATAAGAAAGACCCACCACTTCCTCAGAAAGAAATGTTACTCCCAATCTTTTGGCCTGTTTCACCCCCACATCCAATAGTTCCTGGCCGGAAATGGGGTTTTCATACCCGTAATAATTTTCAATTTCTTTTGCTTTCAACAGCGAGCTGGTTCCTGTGGCGATGACGGTGGTTTCCAAGCCTCCCCGAACGGCATAAAGAGCAGCGGAGATTCCTGCAGGACCTCCGCCAATGATTAAAATATTACCCATGGATCCTCCTTAGAGATGGTCTTTATCCGAAAAGTTTTAGTAGATTTTCTTTGGATGTCACTCCAACGGTTTTGTTATGCACTTTGCCATCCTTGAATACCAACAATGTGGGGATGCTCATGATGGAAAATTGACCGGCCAATTCCGGCTGATCATCCACGTCGATTTTTCCTACCTTGTATTCCGGATGTTCACCGGCGATTTGTTCTACTACGGGGCCCACCATACGGCAAGGTCCACACCAAGCAGCCCAAAAGTCTACGAGAACCGGCTTGTCGGATTTCAGTACTTCTTGTTCAAAATTGTCTTTGGTGAGTGTTACTACTGACATATTATTGTCCTCCTGTTTATTCATTCAATGTCTCAACTGGAATTTCATATGAGCCTATGAAAACATTATACCCCAATGGTGGAAGTCTATTCCTATTTTTTTCAGAATACATGGTGACAATGTCACGACGAAGTTTTGGTTTCCAGGAAAGCCCGGTTCACGATGAGCCCGCCACCCAGACACCAGGAAATGAAATATACCCACATCATCAGGGCCACAATGGAGGCCAGAGCTCCATATACCAAATCATAATTGGCGATAAGATTGGTATAGAGGGCATAAAGGAAGGTGACTAAGAGAATGCCAACGGACGCGAAGATGGCGCCGGGGGCCACCTGCTTAAAGGGGACTCTTTGATGGGACATGAGTGCATAATTCATCCAAACCACTAGAAAATATATACCGAAGGCGATGGGCCATCGTAAGACCAGCCACAGAGACCCTACGGCATCCTCCATGGGAATCAGCAACAACTGCTCTATGACGGTGAGAATCAATCGAAAAATCCATTCTCCGTAAACTAAGAGAATCAAGCCGGCGGCAAAGGAAATAACCACCAGAATAATGGAAAGCAAGGCCCAGATTCGGTCTCGGATGAATCCGTTTCCTGTAGATTCTCCTCCGGACATGGTATAGGACCCCATACGCACCAGAGAAAACTGGGCTTTTGAGCTGGACCATAGCACCACTAGGATAAATACGATATTGGAGGCGGAGCTGGTGGTGAAGGACAGGATTCGGTTCACAAAGCCAGCCATTTCTTCGGTAAGATATTGGGAAAAAATTTCCTGCAATGTGGAAAGGGATAAGCCAAACACTCCTAACAGCTGAGATAACAGCATCAGGATGGGTACGATGGACAAAATGATATAAAAGGCCAAAGCAGCTGCAAAGCCTTGATAGTAAGGGTCCTGAAATTGCTGAATTCCGGACAGAAGAATTCTACGGAACTTATCTACCATGGTCTCTTTCCTCCAAAAGCATGGCCAATTTCTGTAACGCCCTGGATCGATGACTGATTTGGTTTTTTTCTTCGCCGGGGATTTCCCCGAAGGTTCGCGGTTCCCCGCCGGGATGGAATAGGCAATCATAACCAAAGCCATGGGTGCCTCTTTCTTCCAGCCCGATGATTCCCTCACATTCTCCTCGTGCCACTAATGTCTCTCCTTGGGGGAAAACCAAGGTTATGGCAGCTACGAAACGGCCGGTTCTTTCCGGCCAGGGCAGGAGATGCAATTCCTCTAATAATTTCTTTCGGTTGGCGGCATCCGCCTGGGGACCATCCACTCCCGCATATCGCGCGGAATAAACACCGGGGGCCCCTTTTAGAGCATCTACCTCCAGTCCGGAATCATCGGCAATGGCAGGAAGACCTGTGAGCTCCATAATAGCCCGAGCCTTTTTGAGCGAGTTATCTTCAAAAGTATTTCCGTCTTCCTCCACGTCGAAGTCTTCCGGTATGCCGGCCTCTTCACGGGTGATGATTTGCAGTCCCGCATTTTTCGTTATGGCTTGCATTTCTTTTATTTTATTGAGATTGGTGGTAGCGGCTACCACTTGGATAATGGAATTATTTGATGACGCGCACATGGATAATTCCTTCCACATTCATATTATTCTTTAGCAATGCCTCATCCACATCGGAGTCAACATCCAGGAGGGTATAGGCATAATTGCCTTGGCTGCGGTTGTTCATGTTGGCAATGTTTACATTGAGTTCCGCAAGAATTGCCGTAATTTTCCCTAGAATAGTAGGTACGTTCTTGTTCATGATACAAACTCTTGCATTGGCTTTCCCGGTTTTAGTAAAGGGGCCCAGAGAGCATTCTGGAAAATTAACGGAATTTCGAATGTTGCCGTTTTCCAGATAGTCCATGAGTTGTTCCGCCGCCATGCTGGCACAGTTGTCTTCCGCTTCTTCCGTGGAAGCCCCCAGATGAGGAATCAGCACAACACCTTCCCGGCCTACCAGTTTGCCGTTGGGAAAGTCCGTGATGTATTTCTTTACTTTTCCGGATTTCAGGGCGCCAATCAGGTTGTCGTCATTCACCAGCTTGTCTCTGGAGAAATTCAAGAATACCACCCCGTCCTTCATTTTCTCAAAACGGCTGGAGTTTATCATATCTTTTGTGTCATCCAAGGCAGGAATGTGGATGGATATATAATCACAATGAGGCAGAAGGTCGTTCATATCATGTACTACGGGAACTTTGTGATCCAGTTCATGAGCAGAAGAAACGGTCATGAAGGGGTCGTATCCCACCACCTTCATTCCAAGCTTGGCCGCACTGTTGGCTACCAAGACTCCAATGGCACCCAGCCCGATGACACCCAACACCTTCCCCTTCAGTTCATTTCCGGCGAACTGTGCCTTTCCTTTTTCTACGGCCTTGGATACTTCCTCCGGCGGAAGGTCTTTCAGGGTGTGTGCCCATTCCAAAGCATCGGGTAAATTTCTAGCCGCTAGCAACATGC
>CALFUG010000061.1 GCA_937928455.1 uncultured Clostridia bacterium | reverse complement strand
GATTACTCTGAAAGGGGCAGAATCGTTTTGAATAAGGCGGCATCATACACCAAAGAAAATGAACAGTCAAAAGTGAAAGAAAATCTGCTGAAAGTATTCGTTTATGGCACTTTGATGAATGGACACGGTAATCACTCCTACTATTTGGGAGACAGCCCATTCATAGGTTACGGCATCCTGAGAGGATATGCCCTTTATGATTTAGGGTACTACCCCGGAATTGTGCCCAAAGCAGAAGATCAAGTCTCCGGAGAAATCTATGAAATCGACCAGGAGACTCTACAAAGATTGCACGGTCTGGAAGGCGAGGGATCGCTATATGAATACAGGCAAGAAGTTATTGAAATGGGAGAGGAAATTATCGAAAATGTTGGGGTGTATGTTTATCTCCACTCCGTGGAACATGCCACCTACGTTCCTTTCCAAGAGCAACCCTGGAGGAAATCAAATGTTCATTAATGAAAAAGAAGAGAATAATTTAGTATGGTATGCCGCATACGGCTCCAATATGCTTTGGGAACGATTCCGTCATTATCTGGAAGGGGGCTCTTTTCGAGGGCAGGGGGCTAATCACAGCCCTTGCATTAATCCTACTCTACCTCAAGAGAAAAGAACCATTCTGCTGCCATACCCTATGTATTTTGCCAATCATTCCGGGAGTTGGGAAGGCAAGGGAGTCTCCTTCCTGGATGTTCACACCCCAGGACAATCCATGGGAGTATGCTACCTCATCACACAACAACAACTTGACCATATTTATAAAGAGGAGAATGGCGGCTTCATTCCCTCCCTTCATTCCACCTGGTATAATCTACTCCATCCTCTCGGCGATCTGGATGGTCATCCGGTTTACACCATCACAAATCGTTCCACATTGACTCCAAATGCCCCTGGGGAACGCTATCTGAAAGTGCTGACAGAAGGATTGAGTGAGAATTATCCGCACCTTGCAGAGGAAGAAATAAGGCTGTACTTAAAGAAATGTCAAGAGTATAATGGCTAATCTTGCTCCTCCTCTTCCTCCAAATCTACACTTATATCTTCGTCCTCCTCGTCTTCTTCATCCATAATCACCGAAGCCATAATGACCCCAAAGTTTTCTTCTTCGGGATCTATGATTCCATCTTCGTCAAAATCAAATAAATCAAACGGGAACATGGTTCTCCTTTCTCCGACACACAAGGCAATAAGTTTACCCGCTTCTCTTTAATTCTATTTACACAAACTGTAAACACTCCGTTCTTTCCTAACCATTCTTTTATCGAACGGGTATTAGGGCCTAGCCAACATTATTCTTCAATTCCTCTATCCCCTGAATCTACTTCCTTCAATTCTGCAAACTTCTCAGCCATGGTTGGATTTCCCTTAGTCAATTTCTTGATTGTCACATCCTGCGCTTTATCATTTGCAAGCCTTAGATTGC
>CALFUG010000060.1 GCA_937928455.1 uncultured Clostridia bacterium | reverse complement strand
CCGTAAGAACAATCCCGAAAATCATGGCCAACAATGCCCAAAAGGATCGCCCCCACTCTTTATGATAGAATCCATCGATTACCAGAAACACAAAAGATGCAACCCCCGCCATAGCCGCAATCATAACATGAGAAAGTACCATGGCCGCCATCATTAGAATAAGCCAGAACAGTGCACTTTTTTTCCCTTGGCGAATATAGGACCAAAGAAAATACACCAAATACGGGACCACAACAATGGCCAACATTCGGGGGAGGTTCCCCTCATTTAAGAACACCCGGATGTTGTCTGGCATGAAAAACCATAAAAGTGCGATGGAGGTTCCCAGTGCCGTGCGTTTCTCCTTTGCCCCTATTATAATCCAGGGAATTCCGCTAAAAAACACTGATAGTCCAAAGAACAAATAGTAGGCGAATTCCATGTCCCCTTGGGCCAAGAAATATAATAATCCCAAAACATAATAGGACAAGGGAGGCCAATATCTGTAAAGTTGTATCCCATTGTACCAATCCGGTGTGTACAACGGATAGAAGTTCCCTTCCTGAATGCCTTCTACTAGAATCTGCGTTTTGTAGATATGCCCCCATATGTCATTTCCACTGCCATAATACTGACCCTCCCTCATACCATAAAAAACAGCGGCCGAAAGGGCTGCCAGAATCAGAAGTCCCAGCACCACCGCCGGGAGAGAACCACCCGAGTATCCTTCCTCTTTGAGACGATCCATATAACCATAGATACCCTTTCGAGTGAAATACATGGCAAAAAAAGGAACCGCGGTGGATAGCCCCTTACTCATCAGGAAACGTATTTCCTCCGGATAAGCGATAAACCACCGAGTTTCTCCATTAAATATCAGGAAGTCAGCCAATGCCAATCCCGCCAAAAATGTAAAGAAAAACACCAAAAACCCACCCGTACCGCGGGCTGTGGGGAATACAATTCCGGAAGTCATCCAGTAGCTAAACAGAAAGCCCACCACCACTCCAATGGTATTGGCGAGTATGATGTTCACTCCCATTTCCTTATATAGCAACCATACGAGAGAAGCATCGATTACCAGGGCACCGCAGGAAATAAAAAAATAACGAACAATCCTAGGAAGTCGTTCTTTTTTTACGAGTTTTTCCCCCGGAACCTTTCCGGGAGTTTTGTGGGAGCCTACCTTACCGGTCATTCGTTAGAATTTCCTCTCCTTATTTTCCGCAATCGAAACACCATGGCAATGCTCTGCAAAGTGGTGTTCATCACCTTCATTTTGCTTATGCCCAATTTGTCATCGTACCGAAGATGAAAGGCAATCTCATCAAAGGTTGCGCCACGCAAATAAAGCTTATACAAAAGCTCTACCATGCAACCAAAACCCTTTTCTTCTAAGAAGACATCGCCATAATATTGCACCGCCTTTCTTAGCAAAGAAGTCCGGTAAATTCGATATCCACAAGTGTAGTCCCGTACACCGGGAACCGACAATAACGCCGTATATATCCCTCGTGCACCATAGCTTAATACCCATCGGTATAACGGGACTCCTGAAGTTTTTGACCCTGCCTGGTATCGTGACGCAATCACCACATCCGTGTGTGGCGTACCCTCCATCTTATCTACCAAAGAAATAACATAGTTGGGATCATGGGTATTATCGCAATCCATTACCACAACATAAGCACTGGAAGCTTCTTTTTCCAGAACAAAATGTATCCCCGTAGTCAGAGCCTGGCCCAGGCCTTGATTTCCATCATGGCTCACATATCGCAGGAAACTATATTTTTGACTCATCTCCGGCAATAGGGAAATTGTCCCGTCCCTACTACCATCATTGACCACAAGTACCTTCAGGCGAAGTCCTTTTTTGTGGAGGGTTTCCTCTTGTTGATGCCATCGTTGCAATAGGTTAGGAATATTATCTTCTTCATTGTATGCCGGCAAAATCACAACAATCCCTCGTTCCTCTTGAGAAGTCATTCCACCCTCGCCTCCATAATTTTTTCCAGAACCTCATCCGCGACGGCATCTAAAGCCCGGGTAGTTTCTTCCGGGTTGCTGTCATGAACATTAGAAATCACATAGGATCGGGTGGGTGTTTCACTTACTGTCATCATTAGGACAATCCACCCATGAGCCGATAGGATTTGCTGAAACTTTTCGAAGAAAAAATCGCTACAGTTTTCTAAAGTGGGGTTTACCAAATGAAAAGGCGGTGTTTCATTAAGATCTTTATCTTGATACACGGAAATGAATCGCTCCACCATTTCTTCCAACTCGCTGAAGCGAACAAATTCCTCCCGGGTTTTCAACACATCTAAACAGATTTCCCAGGTATGGGGATGCTTTTCTCCCGGTTTCCCACCAATGGTAATATGATGGGTGGCATTCAAATATGCCTTAAATTTATACTGACGGAATCTCATATTCATCCTCC
>CALFUG010000059.1 GCA_937928455.1 uncultured Clostridia bacterium | reverse complement strand
TTGAACAATTCACGGGTATATAGTGCCGGGAAATTGGAAGCCACTCGAAGTTGTCCTCCCAATTGATCCGTTTTCTCATACAGGGATACTTCATGGCCTCGTTTGGCCGCAGCATATGCCGCCTGTAATCCGGCCACGCCTCCACCGATAATCATGACTCGCTTCGGCATATTGGTGGGTATTAAAGCATATTCTTTTTCCCATCCATAGGCCGGATTCATGGGACATTCGCAACCTAATTGATTAAAGAGTCGATCCAAGCACCAGTTGCATCCCATGCACTGTCTGATGGTATCTTCTTTTCCTTCTACGATTTTTTTAGCAATATGAGGATCTGCCATAAAGGGTCGGCACATGGCCACCATGTCCGCACGACCTTCTTCGATAATTTTCTTGATGATAATGGGATCTTGAAGTCGGCCTACGGTGATTACCGGAATTTTTACCAGTTTTTTAATCTCTTCGGCAAATCGAACATTGACTCCTCTGGGCTCATATAACGGGGGGAAGGAGTGGTCTTGGGTGTGACCGATACGACCGGCGGAAGCATGGATGAAATGAACTCCCATCTTTTCCAGTTCCACTACGATGTCTTTTACTAAGTCGAATTCCAATCCGGGAAGACCTACATCCTCCATGCGGAATTCATGACAAGTCAAACGAACGCCTAGGGCGAAATCTTTTCCGCAATGTCTTTGGACCGCTTCTACACATTCATACAGGAACACCGGTGGGTCCGCGTATTTGTCTGTTCTATTCTGGTTATGGATGGGAGAAAGGAACTGTAGAATCAAGCTTCCGTGACAAGCATGAAGTTCCAATCCGTCAAAGCCTGCTTCCTTAGCTCTGGCTGCTGCGATTCCGTAGTTTTCCGCAATTCTCTCCACTTCTTCCGTGGTCAGCGCATGAACCACCTGACCGGGCCATTGGGCAATATCCGAAGGTCCTACCGGCATCATCCCCGTAATAGGTTCGCTACACAGGTTTCCACCATGAGAAATTTGTAGAAAAGTTTTGCCACCGGCCTTGTGAATTCGGCTGGCCACTTCACTCATGCCAAACACTGCATTGGCATCTTGAATACCTGTTTGGCCTTTGAATACATGGCCCTCTTCTTCGGTATAGGTCATAGAAACAATGTATAGTCCGGGGCCATCCGCTTCTATACTATAGTTGTCCAAAATTCTTGAGTTAACTCGGCCGTTTTGCTCTGCAATGTTTTTTACAGTAGGAGCAACCGCCAGTCTGTTTTTGATTTCAACATTTCCAATCATTATAGAATCATGTATCGTTTGCATTACTCTAACCTCCTAATTTTTCGGTTCTCTGCCTATACCTAATAACACTCGATGACTTCGATACTCTTTTGTGGACATACCACTTCACAATAGCGGCAAGCCATACAATCCTGTACTCTGGCAGGGTCTGCTTTTTTGTCTTTCAGGTCAAAAACCACTGTGGGGCATTTTTTGACACAGATTCCACAACCTGTACAACTGTCCTTAATTTCGATCTTTACCATTTTTGCACCTCCGTTAGATTACTTGTAAGTTCAATGACTGATTGAATGAATGTAGTATTTTATGATAAAACTCATGATTTGGTTCATGAGAGGGCATCAAATCGGAACCGGTGAGTTTCTGTAAAGTTTTCAGCTTTTGCAGACTGAGAACAGATCTACCCATATCATAACAATTCCCCGGCGGTATGATTTTTTCCACACTTTCCCAAGTATAGGCGGCATCTCCGGCAATAATAATCTTTGCCCCGTTTTCCATGGTGACAAATACAGATTGATGCCCCGCCGTGTGACCCGGTGTGGACAACAGATATATACCATCTAAAATTTCCGAATCCCCGTCTATAAACACATAATCCAAGTCGTGGGCATAGTGATTTTTCATATAGGACGCGGCATAAAAGGGATCCGGATACATGGCGTATCGATACTCCGTCCTTTGCACATAGATTTTGGATTTGGTGAAAAACTGATTTCCCCCGGTATGATCCCAATGCATGTGCGTATTAATAACGTGTGATATATCATAGGGGTGTAGATTTAATTTTTCCAATCGGTTTCTTACATCATCCTCTTCCGTTATTAAAGGGATTAAGTCTTTGGCTCTGGGGCCCCAAGTTCCTTCCGGGTCCCTTAGTCCGTTGGGATTCATTCCGGTGTCCACCAACACGAAGCCTTGATCTGTCTCCAATAGCACCATGGTGATGGGAACTCGTTCTTTGATACCACAACCCCTTCCAACGAATAGGATGCTCCGGTCCAAATCCAGCTCACCGGCTTTCAACACCCAAATCTTCTTAACCATTCTTCTCTCCTATCCTGCTTGTGTGAATTTTCAGGTCATGCTACGCACTAGTTAAATATGTAGCAATTAACGTGCCAAGAAAAAAAGACGGGAGGGAATCCCGTCTTTTCAACGTTTTATCTGTTTCCTAGTGCCTCATTGTCCTGTTCTCGGATCAGTTTTTGTCCCATTTTCGGAACAATCGTTCCCCTATTGGGACGGCTCTCGGGTTTCTTTGTTCAACTTTCGGTGCAGGGAAGACGGTGCCATTCCCAGTAATTTAGCGGCTTTTCGGATACTGCCCGCTTCTTCCATGGCTTCACGGATAATCTTCTCCTCGTAGGCAGCCACTCGCACATCAAATGGACGGCGATCTTCCGTATTGAGAGATTCGGAGCCTTTTGTTTCCGGCGCCATTTCTTCCTTCAGGTCCGCCACATCGATTTTATTATTCTCGGACAGGGCACTGAGCCGCTCGATGAGATTACGCAGTTCTCTCACATTCCCCGGCCAATCATACTCTTTTAAATATTCGATGGCTTGGCCGGTGAAATATCGATTGGTTTTATTTTTTTCATTGATGATTTCCGTGTAGTGGTAGATAAGTAAAGGAATGTCTTCTCTTCGGTCTCGAAGAGGCGGAATATTTAGAGGCACGACATTTAATCGATAATATAAATCTTCCCGGAATCGACCCTCTTGCACCATCCTGGGAAGATCTCGATTGGTAGCCGCAATCACACGAACATCTACGGTGTTCCGTTGGGTAGCTCCCACTTTGGAGTATTCATGGGTTTCAATAAAGTCCAATATTTTGGCTTGTAAAGACAAGGGCATTTCTGCGATTTCATCCAGAAATAGAACTCCCCCATCGGCGGCTTCCACCAATCCCATTTTGCCTAATTTGTCCGCTCCGGTAAAAGCACCATGGGCATAGCCAAACAGTTCGGATTCCAGCAACATTTCCGGGATGGCCCCACAATTAATGGTAACGAAAGGTTTGTTTCTCCGTTCACTGGCACGGTAAATAAACTTGGCCAAAACACCCTTGCCCACTCCCGACTCTCCCAATAGAAGAACCAGACTACCTATTTTTGCCACTCTTCTGGCCATTTCTAAGGTTCTCACCATGGCGGGACTGGCCGCTACGATTCCTTCGATAACGGATTGATGGATGTTTTTTAGTTCCTTGGAGTAGTTCTGAATCAACACCCGATTAGCGGAGACTTCCTCGTACAGGTTTACCAGTTCCGTAATATCCCGAATATTGCTGATTACCTTTACCACATTACCGGACTCATCGAAGATGGGGGTTCCGGTGACCAGGGCTTTATTCCCGTTGCGGTATTCTTGGATGATGGTAGCCGGCTCTTTCGTATCTAAGACCTGAGCGGCCACCGAACTACTAAAATGTCCGTCCGCCACTAAATCCCGAACGTTTTTATTAAGGAATTCTTCCATTGGAACGCCGGTCAAAGCTTCAAAGGAAGGGTTGACGCGACGGCTGATTCCATTTCCGTCCACCACATACATGCCGTCCGAAGAATGATAGAAAATATAGAGGAGTTCTTCCATCAAATCACACAAATCCCGGTCCTGGCAGGACTCCCGAAATCGTTG
>CALFUG010000058.1 GCA_937928455.1 uncultured Clostridia bacterium | reverse complement strand
GGAAAAGATGTGTCGGATTTGGCGGAAAGTTGTCCACATTGTGGTTGTCCTGTTTCCCATACCCTGAAAGATAGGGAAGAGAAAAAAATAATCGCTTCTTATGCGGATGAAAAGAAGAGCCAAGAGAATTCCCGGAAGAAGGAAGGCCTGAAAGGAAACACGTATTGCGTGGCCGGATTCATTCTGGGGCTAATTTCTATATTCTTTGGCGGATTGTTGGTACTTCTTCCGGTGTTTGCGGTGATTTTCAGCGCTATGGGGTTGAAAACATTTGACGAGACGAAAGAAAAAAACAAATGGCAGGGAATTGTAGGATTGGGACTGGGGATTGGGTTTGTGGTGATACAATTGCTGAATTGGAGAGGTTTTCCGGGCATTTTCTAAGAAAACAAGGGAAAATCGGTTAAAAAACGTGAAAGTTATAACGACTTGGAGGAGAAAACAAAAAAATCTCTTCTTTTTTATTTTAATCTACACAATATTCAGAATTGTGATATAATAAACAATAATAATGAGGTACTGAAAGGAGAGAGGTTCTTTTATGATTCACATGACCGCAGACCATATTGCTCATTGTGGGATGAATTGTAGTCTTTGCGTTGCTTTCCAAAGGGATAAGAATCCATGCGGTGGATGCCGTACGGGTATCGAAGGGAATGCCAAACCGTGTTCCGGATGCGTTGTCAGGACTTGCGAAAAACGATTGACAAACCACTGGGAGTTTTGTTACGATTGCGTCAACTATCCCTGTAAGAAATTGGTAGAATTGGATGAAAAACACAATGAGAAATATGGAGTCAGTCCGATACGGAATTTAGATTTCATTCAAGAAAATGGGATTGAATGTTTCGTTACGAAGGAAGTGAATCATTGGACCTGTCTTCGTTGTGGTACTACTTTGTGTATGCACGGAGAGAAGTGTGCCCAGTGCGGAAAATCCGTGAGAAAATGAAGAAAAGAGTGAGAGGGTGTGAAAAAGAACCCAAGGGGTGATGAGATGTTTACAGCGGAAGAAAACTGCCCGGAAAAGAAGATTTCCGAGGATAACAATCGGATTCTTGCAGAAATGGCGGGGATTACAGACTCCTCACAATTAGTCTATTTTGCTCTCAACAGCAAGGAGTGGGCCATTCGAAAGGCGGCATTGGATCAAATCGAAGATGATGTTAGTCTGGAACAAATTGTAATGAAGTCTACCCATATGGACGATTGCTTTGTGGCGTTACAAAAAATTCACGATGAAGAAGTACTTTGGAATATTTTGTGGGAGCATAAAGAGTTGGATGTTCGAATGATTGCTTTGTCAAAAATTGTAGACCCGGATAAATTGGCAGCCATTGCAAAGCAGGAAGAAGCAGATCCGATTCAACACATGGCTTTGAAACGTATTGAGGATCAAGATGTGTTAGAAGATTTGGCATTAACCCATTCCAATGTTCGTGCGAGAGAGTCTGCCATTACTAAATTGAATCGTTCGGATGCCTTGGTGAAAGTGATGAAAAAAGAGAGCTTTCGCTCTCTTCGAGTACAGGCTTATAACAAGGTCACAGATAAAGAATTGTTGGAAGAGGATCTAAGAAGAAAGATGGAAGAAGAAAAGACGGCGGAAGAGCAAGGGAAAGAAAGCCCCTCGATTACTGTCCTATCTTGATTCCATCAACTTGCAGTTATGAGGTGCCAAGCATTCCCACAACTCTTGCGGTAATTTTTCGCTGGTGTTATAATCGTTAACAATCCGACCGTCTTTCATTTCAATGACCCGGTCGGATTTTTCTGCAATATGGCGGTCGTGGGTAACAATGAGAAAGGACATCCCCAAGTCTCGATTGATATTTCTTAAAAGTTCATATACTTGATCCGTAGAATCGGAATCTAAATTTCCAGTTGGCTCATCTGCCAACACAAGATTCGGGTCATTAATTAGGGCTCGTGCAATGGATACTCGCTGCTGCTGACCTCCGGACAAATTGTTGGCCATGTTTTTCATGCGATCTTCCAGCCCAACCAGTGCCAATAACTCCTTGGCCCGATTTTCCTTTTTTCGATCTGCCACACCGGATTCAATCCAGGTTGGCAACAACACATTTTCCAAGGCGGAAAACTCCGGAAGAAGGTGATGAAACTGAAATATAAAACCGATATTGCGATTTCGGAATTCGGCCAATTCCAAATCGTTCATCTGGGATAGATTCTTGTTTTGAAACAACAAGGACCCTCGTGTGGGACGATCCAAAGCCCCCAACATATTCAGTAACGTACTTTTCCCACTTCCGGACTGACCGATTATGCTGGCAAATTCCTTGTCATGCAGTTGCACACTCACATCGTCCAGAGCCCGGGTGATGATGGTGGTTCCATATTCTCGAACTAAATTTTGCCCTTGTAACAATATGTTATCCATTTTTGATGGCCTCCATGGGATTGAGATTGGCGGAACGACGTGCGGGTATTACAGAAGCAATGGCGCCGGCAGATGTGGCGATAGCGGCCAACAATAACATATTGCGCCACTCATAAGTTATGCTAAAAGATAGTCCTTCCGCCGAATTAAATCCGGTTAAAAGAAGTATTCCCAGTCCAATTCCCGCGATAGATCCTGCCATCCCCAATAAAAACCCTTAGATCGGAAGAGCGTCGTGTAGGGAAAGAGTGTAGATCTCGGTGGTAGCCGT
>CALFUG010000057.1 GCA_937928455.1 uncultured Clostridia bacterium | reverse complement strand
GCAAAAACAGTACAGTCAACTGCGCCGTCTCTCCTTCAAACCCCGGTGCAAAAAAAGAAACCAGTGCATCGGAAACCAGAATGCCAAACAGGGCAGAAACTCCGGAAAACACCAGGAGGATACGTATTACTTGGGATGTAAAACTCCATCCCGCTTCTTCTCCCGAACCTTCCATCCGCTCCGATAATAAAGGCATATATGCCGTGGCAATGGCAGTAAAGAAGGCGGCAAAAAGAATGCCCGGAATAGCTTGGGACATCACGTAGGCATCTACCACGAAACTGGTACCAAAAAAGCTGGCCATGGCCATTTCCCGTAAGAAACCCAACCCTTTGGATGCCAGGGTTAAAATCGCCATCCAGAAAGCCGTTTGTATTACATTTCTCTTCCACTTGTATTGGCTCATGTACTACCTCTTCTTGGTTTTACCCTTCCACTAACATCAATGCCACCGCCAACAATACCCCCAACAAGAAGGCCGTTTGCGAGTGATTTTTCTCATGTTCCCGGGCTTCCGGAAGCAAATGGGATGCGGAGACATATATCAGTACACCCCCCACAAATCCCAAAGCCAGCCCTAGGGAAGTTCCTGTTAGTTGCTGCACAAAGGGATATATCACCAAAGCTCCTATGGGAGTGGTAAGTCCTGCCACCAAAAAAGCCCATAAGGCGCTCTTTTTCGCGCTTAAACCGCCCTGCATCAGCACAGAAAAGGCAATCACCCCTTCCGCAAACTCATGAGCCACCAACCCGATTCCTGCCACCACTCCCGTAAACACGCTGGCGCTGAAAGTTACCGAATAGATGATTCCATCGATGAAAGAATGAATTCCAATTCCTTCAATGGCCGTAATGCCAAAGGCCAACTCTTTCTGCTGGGTCCGCTTCTTAATGGCCTTATTACTAAAGAACATAAAGAGAAACCCTACCAGAGCGGTCAAGCCCGCATAGGGGTTCTCATGAAATGCATGGGGCAAAGTATGAACCAAGGGGGCCGTTATTAGAACACCGGCCGCAAAGCAGATAAAGTAGACTTTGTTTCGCTGGGCAAATTCCTGATTTCGGTAGATGGCCAGGATGCCCAGGCTATTGACTACCATGGCTCCAAAGGCAAAAAGTGCCACCCACAAAAATGTACTACTCCCCATAGTTGCTTCCATCCCTCTCTATTTGATCCATCCTATAACGGAGCGCTAAAAGTACCTACGGTCATGGCTTGCTGGTAGTCCAACACCGCCAAGTTGTAGGCCAGTACAGCGGCAATATAGGAAAGTTCTCCCGTGTAGGAAAGAATCTGGGCTTGTTGTACTTCGGTAATGGTAATCAGCCCCGCATCATATTGAAGTCTGGCCAAGCGATAGGTTTCCTTGCTGTTATCCCGATTCAGCCTGGCCGAATCCAGGGCACTGGATTTTTGAATCATATCCATATACTTATTCCGTACATCCATTTCGATTTGTTGCGGCATGAGCTTGGCATTATACTCGGCTTCCAATGCCGCGTACTGGGCGGCCAAGTAGGTAGACGACGTCTTTCCCACATTGTATCCCGCCTCAATCAAGCTCAAGGATTGATAGGTATTGTTAAACTGGGCAAAAGCAATTTCATTTCGGTGAACCAAGGCCAGTTTAATGGCTTCGTCCATCGGAACCTTGCTCATAGATACCGGTGTTAAGGCATCCGCCAGCTCCACTTTCTCCATCAATTCAAACCCATAATTTACATTAAAATTCATCTGGGCCAATTTATAGCTGTTGGTAGACTCCTCATATGCGGTTACCGCTTCTCGATATCCCAGCTCTGCTTTCAATAGATCCATTTTGGAAGCTACGCCCAATTGATACTTCCTCTTAGTCACATCGTATAAGGTCTTCTGAACCTCTTTATTGTTCCCGCTAATTATAGCACCTTCTCTGGCTTGAATTAGTTGGTAATAGTCCTGAA
>CALFUG010000056.1 GCA_937928455.1 uncultured Clostridia bacterium | reverse complement strand
ATTGAGGAATTGTCGGCCCGGGTGATTCATCGTCCCCAGCTTTCCACCGTAGAGCAGGAACGAAGTTATAAAATAGACCGTATTTTAACCCATAAGTATTTGGCCATTCCCATATTCATTGCTATTATGGGGCTGGTTTTTTATTTTACATTTAACTCCATTGGGGCATGGCTTTCCGACTGGCTGGGTGCTGGGATTGATTTTCTCGTAGGAAAGCTGGACCAGGCTTTGGAAGCGGGCAATGCCAGCCCCGCATTGCAAGCTTTGCTGATTGACGGGGTTTCCGCGGGAGTGGGCAGTGTTTTGTCATTCCTTCCCCTGATTGCCGTGTTATTTTTCTTCCTCTCCATATTGGAAGATTCCGGGTATATGTCCCGTGTAGCCTTTGTGATGGATAAGCTGCTTCGAAAGTTGGGACTTTCGGGGCGAAGTATTGTACCCATGCTCATTGGGTTTGGCTGTTCGGTACCGGCCATTATGGCCACCCGCTCACTGCCCAGCCGGAGGGATCGAAACTTGACCATCGCCTTGATTCCCTTTATGTCCTGCAGTGCCAAGCTACCTATTTATGCCATGTTTACGGCCGCTTTCTTTACCCAGTTTCGGGCCACGGTGATGATTGGTGTGTACCTGACGGGAATTGTGGTGGCCATTATATGCGCCTTCATTTTTACCAAAACCATCTATAAAGGGGACCCGGTCCCCTTCGTTATGGTGTTGCCTTCCTACCGAATTCCTGCTCCCAGAAGTGTATGGCTTCGAATGTGGGAGAATGTAAAGGGCTTTATTAAGAAGGCCTTTACGGTAATTTTGATAGCCACCATCGTCATTTGGTTTTTACAAAGCTTTGACTTTGGGCTGAATATGGTGGAGAGCAGTGAGGATAGTATGCTGGCCTTTCTGGGTCGAGCCGCTGCCCCTATTTTTGCTCCCTTAGGATTTGGAGATTGGCGAGCAGCCACGGCCCTCATTACCGGACTATCGGCCAAGGAGGCAGTGGTCAGTACCATGGCGGTGCTGGTAGGAGCCAGTGATGGGCTTTCGTTATCCGCTATGTTGACACAAATTTTCACTCCATTATCGGCTTTCGCATTCCTGGTATTCTGTTTATTGTACATGCCTTGCGTGGCCACATTAGCAGCCATTAAGAGAGAGATGGGGGGCTGGGGCTATGCGTTACTGGTGGTATTGTTCCAGTGTGTGGTGGCATGGATTGTGGCCTTTGTGGTATATCAGGTGGGGAGCTTGTTTCTTGCCATGTAATTTACAGGATGCCGGGTTCAAGCTATAATAGCTATTATAGAAGTATGAAACCAGAATCCCTGTCCCGGGGAGAACTTGCTGGCTTTACGGTTAGGGCGGCAGAAAGGTAGGAGAGATATGTATATCAAAGAAACCAATCAGATATGGGTGGCAAAGAGTCAAAGGCCCATTTATCTGACCTCGAAAATGGCCAACCGGCATGGATTGATTGCGGGGGCTACCGGTAGTGGAAAATCGGTGTGCGTTAATTCGATCATC
>CALFUG010000055.1 GCA_937928455.1 uncultured Clostridia bacterium | reverse complement strand
AAGCCGCTAGTACATGGGACGACTCCGGATCGAAATTATCTTGGTATCCATAAAGATTCGGGGGCATAATGCTTACAAATTCATCTCCATACTGATTATGATAATATTGGCATGCCTTTATACCTGCAATTTTGGCAATGGCATATCCTTCGTTGGTCTCTTCCAAGGGTCCTGTAAGCAAATACTCTTCCTTCATGGGCTGTGAAGCTTCTTTGGGATATATACAGGAGCTACCTAAGAAAACCAATTTCTTAACTCCTACTTGATGAGCAGCATGTATCACGTTATTCTGAATCATGAGATTGGTCATTAAAAATCCGGCAGGGTCCTTGATGTTTGCTTGGATTCCTCCCACCTTGGCGGCAGCTAATATGACAACCTCCGGTTTTTCTTGGAAGAAAAACCCTTCGGTTTCTTTCTGATGAGTTAAATCCAGCTCCTTAGATGGCCTTGTGATGACATTTTCATAGCCATTTCTTTCTAACGCTCTTTTTATAGCGGAGCCCACCATCCCACTGTGCCCCGCCAGATATATTTTTTCCTTATTCCCAATCATTTTTTCTTTTTCCATCCTACCCAGCGTTTCATCCCTCTTTCTTTACAAATTCCAAATCGGATTGCATCATTTCTTGAATTAATGCTTCAAATGAAGTTCTTCGGGGATTCCATCCTAGTACCTCTTTGGCTTTAGTGGGATTGCCAAGGAGTAACTCTACCTCGGTGGGCCGAAAATACTTGGGGTCAATTTCTATCAATACGTCCCCGGTTTTGGAGTGGATTCCCTGTTCTTTAATTCCTTCTCCTTGCCATTCCAATGTGATTCCGACTTCCTCAAAAGCCAGATTACAAAACTCTCTCACGGTGTGGGTTTCACCAGTCGCTATTACAAAATCATCTGGTTCATGATGCTGTAACATCAGCCACATACACTCTACATAATCCTTGGCATGTCCCCAATCACGTTTCGCATCCAAGTTCCCCAAGTACAGTTTCTTTTGGATTCCGTAGTGAATTCTTGATGCCGCCAAGGTGATTTTTCGAGTAACAAAGGTTTCCCCTCTTCTTGGTGATTCATGGTTAAATAGAATGCCATTTGATGCAAACATAGAATAGGCTTCCCGATAATTCTTGGTAATCCAAAACCCATACAGTTTCGCCACGCCATATGGACTCCTTGGATAAAAAGGCGTCTTCTCTGTCTGAGGAATCTCTTGCACTTTCCCATATAGCTCTGATGTCGAAGCTTGATATATCTTGATTTGATCGCTAAGTCCCAAGAGCC
>CALFUG010000054.1 GCA_937928455.1 uncultured Clostridia bacterium | reverse complement strand
AGAAGATATCGATTACCACACCAAAGTTTTTGAAGAAATCGTTACCGCTATTTTAGAGAACTAATACAAAAATCAAACATAAACTTATGAGATGCCACCCGTTATGGGTGGCATAATTATTTCATTAAATGGGCCGCAATGACTACCCGCTGAATCTGGTTGGTTCCCTCATATATTTGGAGTATCTTTACGTCTCGCATAAATCGTTCCGCTTCATTTTCCTGAAGGTATCCTTTTCCCCCTAGGATTTGAACTGCATCCGTGGTAATGCTCATGGCATAGTCGGAGCATAGGGTTTTTGCCATGGCGACTTGCTTGGAAAAAGGTTTTCCTTGTGAAAGAAGGTAGGCACTTTCCAATAGGAGCCAGCGAGCACTTTCTATTTTCATGGCCATATCTGCTAACATAAAGGAAACTCCTTGATTATCGATGATCGGCTTGCCAAACTGGACTCTGTTTTTCGCATGGCGTAATGCCAAGTCATAAGCGCCCATGGCTCCACCTAAAGCTTGAGCGGCCACGCCCAATCTTCCGGTATCAATGGTGGTCATGGCGATTTTAAATCCCATTCCTTCTTCGCCCAGTAGATTCTCTTTGGGAATTAAGCAGTCCTCAAAAATCAACTCTCGTTGCACGGTAGAACGTATTCCCATCTTTTTATATTCTTTTCCAAAGGTAAAACCGGGAGTCCCTTTTTCCACGATGAAAGCACTGATACCCTTGGTGCCTTTGGTTTTATCCGTCATGGCAATGACGGTATAGGTATCCGCATACCCTGCGTTGGTGATATAAATCTTACGGCCGTTGAGTTTATAAAAATCACCTATTTTTTCAGCGGTTGTTTCTTGCATGGCAGCATCGCTTCCCGCATTGATTTCCGTCATGGCAAAAGCACAAAGCTTTTCGCCTTTCATGAGAGGAGGAAGAAAAGTTTGGCGCTGCAGGGGATTACCAAATCGATAAATGGGGTAGGAACCTAAGGTCATCAACACGGACCAGGCAGCTCCCACAGAAACATCTTTACGACAGATTTCTGCCAGAGCCAATGTCAAATCCACAAAATCTTTTCCCATACCACCGTATTCTTTGGGATAACATAAGCCCAACCACCCCTTGGGTGCCATTTTTTCTTTGAAAATTTGGTAAACCGGCTCAAAGGATTGTTCTTCATCCCGCTGTACCGCACCGGGTGCGATTTCTTTCTCTGCAAATTCTCTTACCTGGGCTATGAATGATTCTCTTTCTTCTCCTAATTCTAAGATCACTGGAATGTCCTCCTTTCAGGTCATGGATATATTGTCTTCTTTTATGATATCACATTTTAGGAAAAAGGGAACTTGTCACCATCCGAAGAGGAGATTATACTTAAAAAGAAGACGATGGATTGATACGTATGGATTTAAGGATGAATAAAAGGAGGAAAAGGAGCATGACAGAACTTCGAATCAAGGTGGGGGAACGAGAAATGATGGGGGTTCTGGAGGAAGAGAAAGCCCCGTTGACTTGTGAAGCCTTTCGAAAAATGCTACCGCTAAAAAGCAAAGTCATTCATGTCCGATGGAGTGGGGAAGCGGTGTGGATTCCTTATGGAGAGGAAAGATTGGGGCTTCCTTATGAAAACAATACCAGCCATCCCCAAATTGGACAGATGCTTTTGTATATCGGTGGAGTAAGCGAGATGGAAATTCTTTTGCCCTATGGTGCCTGTTGTTTTTCCAGCTGCTCTGGTCAGCTTTCCGGCAATCACTTTCTGACCATTACTGCAGGGAAGGAATACTTGGAAGAGATGGGGAAAAAGACCTTGTGGGAAGGGGCTCAGGAAATCGAAATCGATTATCGATAAAGGAGGAAAAGTATGTCAGTATTAATTCAAAACGGAATAGTGGTAACTTCTGAGAATGAAGTGAAAGCAGATGTTTATATAGAAGGGGAAACCATCAAGGCCATCGGCGAAAATCTGAAGATAGCGGCTGATGAAGTGGTGGACGCAACGGGAAAATACATTTTGCCGGGAGGGGTGGACCAGCACGTACACTTCTCCTTTACCTATAAAGGGAGCAAAGTGCGAGGGTTTGAAACCTCTCATGCAGCGGCGGTAGGGGGAACTACCACCTTAATTGAGTTCGTCAATCAGGAACCGGGAAAAGGTCTGGTTCAAAGCATCGATGAGTATCGGAAAA
>CALFUG010000053.1 GCA_937928455.1 uncultured Clostridia bacterium | reverse complement strand
TACCAGGCTGCCCCTCGAAATCGGCGCGACACTTTCTCCCACTACCGCCCCATACTTCACGATGGGCTGTCCTTCTTCTATTTCATCCAAGGCGATTTTATTTCCCATTGGAATATCTTCCAGCGCTTGAATGGCAGTTATTTCAACATTTCCTTTCGAAAGAACCTTGGCCATTGCTCCTTTTTCCAGAGATTCCAGTGCGGTTGCCACATTGTCCTTTTCATCCATTTGTATCATTCGTTTCATTCGGCCACCTCTTTATGTTTGATTATGCTTCCTCTTCGCCGGTTTCATTCAATTGATTATTCTGTTGGATGGTTTCTGCCGAAAAAGCTCCGTAGTCTTTCACCATCCATTTCATCCATCCAATGACCATGACGATCATAATAAGTACAATAGGTACTCCGGTGATAATCGCAGATGTTTTGATGGTATTCAAGTTTGCCCCGATGAAAATCATGGTCAAAGGCACCAATGCCAGCATAATGCACCAGAACAATCTATGCATGGGATGAGGTTCTTCATTCTCTTTCAACCCCTTAGTGGCCGTGGCTGCCATGGTGAATGCAGCGCCATCTAAAGTGGTCGCCAGGAACAAAACAGAAATCAGGCAGAATAAAATCATGAATACACCACTTACCGGTAAAGTATGCATGGCTTCTACGATTGCCAAGGTGTCTTTTCCGTCAGTCAGCATCCCCACCATATCTACCATACCCTTGATTTGACGATCCATGGAGAAGCTGGCAATAACACCGAAGAAGAAGAAACAACCGATGCTTCCGCTTACTATTGTGTTAATGATTACTGAACGTAGGGTTCTTCCGGCAGAAACCTTGGCGATAAATATCCCGGTGAAAGGTGCGTAGGTAATCCAATATAACCAGTAGAAAATAGTCCATCCCTGGGGGAATCCAGAGTTCCCTATGGGGTCTGTAAACAAGCTCATCTCGACGAAATTCTGCAGCATTAATCCCAAAGAATTGGTGGTATTGTTAATGATGAACATCCCCGGTCCAAAGAGGAGAATGCCGATGCAGAAAACGATAGCCATTCTAGTGGTCCAACCGGATATCCGAGACATTCCCTTTTGAATTCCAATATAGGAACTAAATGAGTATACCACGGAAATAACCAATATCAATATTAGATTGATGGCGAAGGTGGGTTGAATGTTCAACACATCACTAATCACCTCGGTAACCAAAGGAATGGATACACCTAGAGTAATACTAAGGCCTCCAAAACAAATGAAGATGAACATAACATCTACGATTCTCGCCACGATTCCGCCCTGTTTTAATCCGGTTACATTGCAGGTAATGGAACTTAAGCTCAGTCCACTATTTTTTCTTACGTGATAATGGTACGCCATAGGAATACCTACCAACGCATATAGTGTCCAGGCACTGAATCCCCAGTGGAACATGTTGTATGGTAAGGCCATCTCAAAGGCTTGCTGTGAATAGGGTTCTATGCTAAGTCCGGGGCCACTGATATAATAGGCCCATTCGATAAATGCCCAGTATACGGTAGCGGAACCCAGTCCGCAGGCAATCATCATGGATACCCATTTAAATACGGAGTATTTGGGTTTTTCACTTCCCAATCGGATATTTCCGTATTTACTGGCCGCTACGAAGACCAGCAGCAACACTCCAAGAAAAGTAAAAATCAGTACTGATGAGCCAAACCAATTGGTCATGTTTCCGAAAATCGTGTTAGCTACGGTCTGGGATTGCTCTGGATTAAAAAATAAGAGTGCTACAATGAGAAGAACAAAGGCCATGCTAACAATAATCAATAACTTGTCGATTTTGTTATTCATTTTATACTACGCTCTTTTCAAATCTTTCCATATTATATTCCTTCACTAAGGAATCATCCAATTCTACGCCC
>CALFUG010000052.1 GCA_937928455.1 uncultured Clostridia bacterium | reverse complement strand
AAAAAGTTATGGGGAATGACAAAAGCAGATGTTTTACTGGGCGTAGCCTTCTTGGTTGTGGGCGCCCTTTGTTTTGTTGGGCTTTTGATTCTCAATCAACAACCGGCGGGTCAGTTGGAGGTGAAGGTGGCAGGTGAGACCAAGGCCATCTACCTTATTTCAGAAGATCGGGAAGTAACATTGGAGGAAATCGGGGAAAACACATTTGAAATCAAGGGCGGTGTGGTGGAAATGGTTCATGCGGATTGTCCGGACCAGTATTGTGTTCATCACCGACCCATCTCAAAGAATGGGGAATCTATCATCTGTCTGCCCAATCAAGTAGTGATTACCATTCGAGGAGGAGAGGAGCAAGTTGTCGATGGGACGACCAACTAATAAATTGGCATTGAGTGGGGTGTTGACCGCATTGGCGGCCATTTTTTCCTATGTGGAGGCATTGATTCCATTTAGCTTTGGTGTACCTGGGATTAAATTGGGGTTGGCAAATGTGGTGATTGTGTTTGCGCTATATAGCATAGGCCCTCGGTTTGCCTTATTAATCAGTGTGGTACGAATCCTGGTGGTTTCCTCCCTGTTTGGGAGTCCGGCCATTGCCATGTACAGTTTAGCCGGAGCTCTGCTGAGTTTGGCCGTAATGGTACCTCTTCAGAAAACAGGAAAATTTAGCATGATTGGTGTCAGCATGGCCGGCGGAGTTTTTCATAATATCGGGCAGCTTGTGGTGGCGGCATGGGTGGTGGAGACCATGCAAATTCTGTATTATTTTCCGGTATTGTTGATTGCCGGTATGGTAACGGGGATTTTAATCGGGATTATCGTGACTCGGGTTTCCCGGACCATTCGGATCAAGCTATAGATTATAAATGAGGGATTATGAAGCGGGTCTATATTTCAGAATGTGCCCATCCTCAGGTGATGGCATACTTACAAGAAAATAGTTGGGAGATAATTCGGGTGAAAAAACAGGGGCCGGTATATGAGGCCATTGCATCTCACCCGGATATTTTTTATGGACAGGTGAATGGAAAAATAATTCCCCAAAGAGGAGATTTGGGGCAAGCATATCCGGATACCGCAAGATACAACGGTGTACAGATTGGCCACTACTTTCTTCACAACTTTTCCCTGACGTCCTCGGTGGTGATTGGCGAGATTGAAAAGGCGGGGCTGGTAAAGGTTCATGTGTCTCAAGGCTATACTCGTTGCAATGTGGTGCCGGTAGATTCGATTTCTTTCATTACAGAGGATCGGGGAATTGCAAAGGCAGCCACGGCTGCGGGGATGTCCGTGTTGGTGGTGGATTCGGGCCATGTAAGGTTAAATGGGGTTTCCCGAGGATTCCTGGGAGGTGCTAGCGGCTGCTTCCCGGAGGAAGTCTTGTTCCACGGGTGTTTAATGGGCCACCCTCAAGAGAAGGAGATTCGAGATTTTATACAACACCGAGGAAAGAGGGTGAAGGAGTTTCCGGCTTTTCCCCTAGAGGATGTGGGAGGGATTTTGGTGGAGGACTTATGAAAACTCATGTGATTATTCCCATATTTATTCCCCATAAAGGATGCCCTCATCAATGTGTGTTCTGTAACCAACACCAGATTACCGG
>CALFUG010000051.1 GCA_937928455.1 uncultured Clostridia bacterium | reverse complement strand
ATGATATATGGCATCAGATTGGTACCCGCCAATAAGCGAAGGGCCTTTCCCGCATCCGGACCCGTAAGAATCCGAGGCAACTCTTCCAGAATTTTTTCCTTGGCCACATGAATCATTTCTCCACTATGGTCCACCATCGCCAGGTACAATTCTGGCTCCAGCTCCAACTCCAGCTCGCTCACCATACGAATGGCCCGTATCATCCGGGAAGGGTCCTCCATCAACCTTTTCCCCGGATTTCCTACAGCTTTTAGCTTCCGGTTTTTCAGATCTTCCCGGCCTCCATAAGGGTCCACAAACCCCCGAGTAGGGCTGTCCGCCATGGCATTTATGGTAAAATCCCGACGGTTTAAGTCCTCTTCGATGGATTTGGCCAAAATCACTTGGTCCGGTCTTCTGTGGTCCGAATACTCCCCTTCCCTGCGAAAGGTGGCAATGTCAATAATCAACCCCTCTCCTTCCTTATCGGAGTCGGGTTCCCATCTCACCACGCTATATTTCTCACTCAACACTTGAAATTCCGGCAATATCTGTACCATCTCCTGCCACGTGGCATCCGTTGCCAGGTCCCAGTCAATAGGCTCCATCCCGAGAAGGCTGTCTCGAACACAGCCTCCCACCATATAGATGGCATGACCGGCATCTTCTACCGCCTTCACCACTTGGCTGATTTCCTTGGGAAGCTTAATCATTCTCCGGGTTCCTCCCCATAGCTTTATATAATCTTCGATTTTCCAGAGTCCAAACCCTACCGGAAAAATCTCCTTCTTCCGTATTTCCCAAAGCATCCTCCATATCAAACATCCGGGCATCCATCATGTCCAGATAATGCAACATTTCCGCCTCCGGGAACATGGGTTTTTTCGGACTTCCGTAATCCGGCTCGTAGTGATGGGATAAAATCATATGCTCCATCAACACCACCTTTTCCCGGGGAATATTCAATTCTTTTCCCAACTGATCGATGGCCACCACCCCTTGGACCAGATGGCCAATCAATTGTCCTTCAAAGGAATATCCGGGAGAAACCCCGTATTCATTGCTTTCAATTTCCCGAAGCTTCTCAATGTCATGGATGATAACTCCCGTTAATAGCAAGTCCCGATTCAGCAGGGGATATACTTCACAGAGCTTCTTTCCCGCCATCAGCATTCGCTTCACGTGGTATAACAGGCCCGCCATTTCTGCATGGTGGTTTCGTTGGGCGGCCGGGTAATACAAAAGTTTTTCCTTGTCCTGGGATAACAGTCTTTCGCAGACCTTTCGATAGTCTTCATCTTCCATCTCCATTGCCACATTGAAAATGTACTCATACATGGAGTCGGGAGATTCCGGTGCGGCTTTCACCACGTCGGAAATTTCCACCGGGTCCTCATCACGAGCTTTTCTCATTTGAAACACCGTTAACTGAATCTGGCCGTTAAAATCCTTTACTTTGCCTTGCACTTTCACAATATCCCCTTCTGTGATTTCTTGAAAGAGGATTTCATCCTCCGGGGTAATATCCCACTTCTTGGCGTTCAAATCCCCGGTACTATCACTAAATAGTAAGTCACCGTACTGCTTCCCGTTGCTTCCCGTTTTCAGAGAAAGGCTGCGAACCATATAAAATTCCGTTACATCCTCTCCCACCACTAAGGTATTCACGTCGTATCGCTCCATTGATTTCCTCATTTCTTTTACGATCATCTATGGTTTTATTGGCTTTCTTTTTGGTTTTTCTCTTTTGAGCTATTATGTTTTTTATCTGCTTTTTATATTTTTTCTCTGCCCTGCCTTATCTCTTGGGCACCTTTTTACAGAGATAGGCCCGCACCTCCACCTGTTCTCCCGGAGCCCCCAGGTAGTCATGCAATTCACTGCCGGAAGTGACGCCAATCTTTTTTTGCTCTTGCATGATGACCCCGCTTCGCTCCCAATCCTGTCGAAGAAGGGACAGCTTCATTTGATTTACCGGAAAGTCCGGGTGCATTTTCTTGAAGTTGGCTAAGCTTTTGGGGGCCTGTCCATACTCCGTAAAGATTCCCACCACGGATCCGTTCCGTTTCAGTAGTGGTGCCAACTTTTGTCCGGGATATTGGCCATAAGTAAACAGATGATTCACCGTGGAATAGTCATCCACGTAAAGGTCGCAGCTGCCATGCTTTAAGGGGAGCATATCGATCCCCCCGGCAATATATACGATTTTGTGGGAACTTCCCGATAAATATCGCTTCATTTTGGTCATCCGTTTTACGGAGGGATCAAAAAGGATATACGTATGGTCTACATTCAACTTCTCCAAGTATTCCAGCAGGAAATTGAAGGTAAATGGTCCGATGAGAATATGTTTGGGAATGGTGGTGGCTGAAGATCCCTTGGTATACATCCACAGGTAGGCTTTTCCAATTAACATTCGATAGGATGCACTGAATTGTTCCTTCATGGCCATTACCGACTCTACATTTTCAAAAGCTTTGAAGGGTGTTTCCTCGGTACAATCCGGCAGATGGATGATTCCTTCCTGAATATGGGCTTTGTACCCACAATCACACCATAGCACACCTCGTTCCAGGCTATTATGCACCAATCTGGCCTCTTCCAACTTTAAAGGCACCTGACACTTGGGGCAATAAAGATCGGGTATAAAGGAAAAGGGAACTCCGGTCCCTTCTTTTCTCGGCTCCGAGGACACGGAAAGGGTCTCCAATTCCTTATCCAGAGATTGAATATATCCCTCCAACTCGTCCCGATACCCCATTAGCTCTTTTTTCTTGTTCTTCAAAATCTCTCCGCAAATCTCCAAGATGGTATCATCCTGAAAGCGAGAAGCTTTTTCCATGAAAAAAAGCAGCTGGATTTCCTCCAAGGTAAAGTGATATTTCTTATACCGGAGAATTCTGTCCATATCACGGCTGCAGGTTCCATCAAAATCATACCGCCCATTTACCATTTTAGGCAGAATCAAGCCGTTGTTCACATAAAAACGCACGGTACTGATATTCAAATCGTATTTTCGGGCGAAATCACCTATTCGCAATGGAAATCACCTTTTTTCAAGAGAAAAAATCTTATCTACAGTATAGGGGATTTCCCCCGTTACGTCAATGGACCCCCCTCTATCCTTGGTGAGAAAGTCCCTTTTTTAACCCTATCGTAAACCCCACTTCACATATTGAAAAATTAGGGGGTTGCTGTGAAGTCCCATTGCCTTGTTATGATAAGGTCAGAAGAAAAGAAGCGAGGCCAAAAGGCCTAGGAGGAATAGGGAAAGGAGAACGAAATGGAAAAGATGATTATCACCAACAATCCGCAAGCAGAGAGTTATGCCGGAAAAATCAAAGTGGCTTATCTGGAAAACAAAAGTACATTGGCCGTCCTGAAAGAAGGACTTAAAGTAGCCCAGGAAGGGGGACAATTACTGGTTGACCCCAACAAGAACAACCCGGCCAAAGCCTACTACAAGAGCCTTCCCTTTTACAAGAATGGCGCTACCGGCCCGGATCAACGAAGCATGGACTTACTGAAGTCCGCTCTGTCCCAGGTAGAAAAAACCGGAATGGGCGAAGAAGCCGGCAAAGAACCACTTTTGGTGGGATTACAGCAGAAAAAAGATATGGAAGTCCTCAGCAAGGTACTGGGATAACGATAGAAAAAGTAATGGATTGCACAAACACAAAAGGCCCCTGAGCGGGCCTTTTGTGTTGCTTTCTTTATATCGCTTTCATTATTTTAGGTTATTGTTGGTTTTCCTTTATTTTTCCCATCCTATTATGAAGTTATGAAGATTTTTATTCTTCCATCAAGGCCACGAATTCCCTAGCCACTTCCGGGTCAAAGTGAGTCCCTGCACCCTCTTGAATCTCCCTCAGCGCCTTTTCTTTTCTGGCCTCTACGCTGTCCTCTTCCGTGAACCCCTCCTTGTGAATCATACGGTCATAGGCCTCCACCACAGAAATAATTCGAGCCAACAGGGGAATCTCTTCTCCTTGCAGGTTTCGGGGATATCCGGTACCATCCCACCATTCATGGTGGCTATATACATGGTCCGCCAAATCCAAGGTCTCATCAAACAAGGTCAGGATGCGATAGCCGGTGGCGGCATGTTGCCGCATCAACTCCATCTCCTCCTCCGACAAATGGTCCGCCTGCAGAATGGTATCGGAAACAGTAATTTTACCGATATCATGGAGATAAGCGGCTCGTTCCAATTTGTTAATGTCCGGTTCCGAAAGCTTCAGCCGCCTTCCCAAATTCACGCATAATTCCTCCACCATTCCGGAATGTTCCTTTTCTCGAATGCTCTTTTTATGTAGTGTTCCAACAATGGTATCAATCGTATCCTTATTGATGGTTTTCCGGTTCATAATCTTATCTTTATACATCATATTTTCCGCATTACCCATGATTTCCTCTAAGGACTGATGAGGTTTTATCTTGGTGTCAAATCCTAGGGATATGGTACACTTAATGGCGGCTACCCGGGCATCCTCCATCAGTTCCCGTATCCGGTTTAAGACTTTTTGAGCCCCTTCTCTGCCCGTTTTGGGAAGTAGCACGATGAATTCATCGCCACCCACTCGCGCTACCAGGTTCTCTTCTCCCGTGGCCTTCACCAGGATTTCCGCGGCCTTTGCAATGAGCTGATCCCCCACTGTATGTCCAAATATGTCATTGGCCATTTTCAGTCCGTTAATATCCCCAAATATAATGGATAGAGGGAGGTTATCCACCTTGTCAAATTTCCCCTTATTCTCTTCAAAACATCTTCTGTTATGGAGTCCCGTCAGTAAATCATGACAATTCAGGTATTCAATTTCCGCCTCCCGTTCTTTTCTATCCGTAACATCCATGAAGGTAATCACACCGCCGATGACCTTTCCATTCTTCACCTGAGGATACGCATGGTATTCTACATCAAAGAAAGATCCATCCTGGCGCCAAAAAACTTCGTCCTCCGATTCATGGCCGGTACTGTCGATGATGGATCGAAGGATGGGACACTCTTCTTCCGGATAAACTTCCCCGTTTCGTTTGCTATGATGAACCAGTTGGTGCATGTTCTGCCCCAACAATTCTTCTTCATGAGAGTAGCCTAACATACGCATACAGCTTTGATTGCAAAATGTACAGTTGCCCATTAAATCGATGCCATAAATGGCTTCTGCAGAAGAATCCAGAATCAACCGCAGGGAATCCTTACTTTCTTCCAATTCCATATTGGCTTCATTCAGCTCTTTGGTTCGTTCTTGAACATTGGATTCCAAATTTTCCACTAAGGACTGAATGGTATCCCCCACACGATTCATACTTTGAGAAATAATCCCGATTTCATCGTATCTCTCCACAGAAACCCTTCGGGTTAAATCGCCGGATGCCAATCCTTCCGCTACGCTTAAAAGATTATCCATAGGCCGCATCATCTTGCGAATCAGTATCAAGTAAGCCATCACGGAAAGTATTACCAGTAGAGTCGCCGCCAAACCGGCCCACCACATGGTTTTTATTAAGTCCGCCAAAAAATAACTGCGGGGAAGGGCGGTGATAATTACCCAGCCCAGCCCCTCCAAATCTATTTCTCGTACACTGATGTAAAAATCTTCGCCCGGCCCCTCATACCGGAATTGGGTATTGGCGGAATTTAAGTAGTTCAGATATATTTGTTCGAAATTCTCTCCGGGAATGTCTGATAATAATAATCTTTGTAGGGTGCCATCCTCCTCGATTCTAAAATTATCCAATTCCAAAGAATTAGCGATTAGGTATCCAGACTCTTTTTCCAAAATTACCGTATTTCCCTGATATTCATGGACCGTACCCGATAAGTACTGTCCGATATCCCCCAATAACATATGAGCCCCCATCACTCCTCGCAGGGCCCCCTGGGCATCGAAAACCGGCCATGCCGCAGACACCGTCAAATCATCCATAACAAAGTGCTTATAAATAGGAGAATACCCGGGTTGCCCCGTTTCTGCCGCCACTTTATACCAAGCACGGGTTCGAGGATCAAAGGCGCCTGCCTGCACCACCAAATTCCCTGCTGTTAAATCTTCTTTTACGGTATAATACCAGGAATTCCCTCCCGTAGTGGCATCGTTCCGCATGATTTCAATCTCACCCTCAGGGTTTCTGCGCGCTCCATAGTACTCCCCTTGCTCGGAGCCGTAGCTAAAGCTGTAAATAGCATCCCCATGGGCTTGCAATACCCCCACAAAAAACTTTTCCCGCCCCGCCGGATTATCCATATCCAAAATTTCATTTTGAACCACACCATGCTGTGCTTCATTGATATGAAACGGAGCGTGCAACGTCACACTTAAATCACTGTAAATTTTCTCGTTTAAATCGGATGCAATCTGTTGGGCCATTCTTTCCCCGGAGGCACTCCAATTGGAAAATAAAATTACGCCGTATGCTGTTAGTAACACGGTCATGGATAATAGAAAAACCACGATAATCATCATCTTGATGGGTATCGGTTTTTTTCTTTCCTTGTTCATTTGTTCCACCCTTTTTTGAGCTGTCCAAAGTCGTCCAGCCTTCTCCTCCCTACTTCCAATTTCTTAAGAACGAAACCGCCTCGCCTTCATCGAGGGGTTTGCTGATATAGAACCCTTGTGCTTTGTCACAACCATTTTCTCTCAAATATTCCAACTGGGCCTGATACTCCACCCCTTCAGCGATGACGCAGTGGCCCAACTTGTGACCCATAGATATGATGTCTCCGGACAAGGTTTCCTCCGGTTTCGATAATAACAACTTATCGGTAAAGAACTTATCGATCTTTAAGCAATTTACATTCAATTCCCGCTCCCTGGCCAAAGAAGAATATCCGGTACCAAAATCATCAATAGCGATTCGGATACCTTTCGCCTTCAACTGGGCAAAGACTCGATTCAAGTCATCGTAATTGTTGGTAAACACCGACTCCGTGATTTCCAGTATAACATGGGTTGGTTCTACCCCTTTCTTGTTAATCAGGGAGAGTACATTTTTCGTAAATTCGCTTCGCGAAAATTGCAGAGCCGACACATTAACCGACAAGACAATCCCTGGCTTCCCTTCCCCCTAGATCGGAAGAGCGTCGTGTAGGGAAAGAGTGTAGATCTCGGTGGTCG
>CALFUG010000050.1 GCA_937928455.1 uncultured Clostridia bacterium | reverse complement strand
TTTTGGAACCCGCCAAATCGTTTATCGTAATCCGAAAAGCCGGAAGGAACTCCTGTTACTTTACCATCCAGCTTGGAGTTTTCATCAATCATATTTAAATTCTGATCCAGTACATCCCGAATGTTGGCCACATCCTTGGTCTGTCTGGATTGGGCAATCTCGAAAATTTTCTGCTCCGCGATATCAATGGCCTCCGCCGCTTCTATTTTCTCTTTATAGCCCATGTCCAGAATTTCGGAAGAAGCCAGAATCAACTGCCGCAACGTGGCTTTTTCTGCCACAATCTTCGCATACTCTCCTGCATTGGCCGTGGAGGGAACTCCAGAAGCCAAAGAGAACACATAAGCTCTACCGCCTACCATGTCCAACGAGTTTCTCTTTTTCAGCTCTTCGGAAACCGTGACGGTATCCACCGGTTTGGAAGAACGGTATAGCGAGGTAATTACCTCAAAGATTTCCCCATGAATCTCACTATAAAAATCTTTTGCCCGCACCACTTCCATGATGTCAAAAAGAGCATCTTTGGATAGCATGGCAGCACCCAATACCGACATTTCCGCTTCATTGTTGTGCGGAGGAATTCGCTCCATCATCTTCCGGCTCACCCTTTCCATTAAACAGTAATATTCACCTTTAGGTGTCCCATCACTTCATAAAACAATTTCACATCCAGTATAAAGGAACCCGTTTGTTTGATAGGGCTATCCAATAATATTCTCTTCTTATCAATGGTCACCCCATGTTGCTCCAGCAGACCTTCCGCTATATCCTTGGAGGTAATGGAACCGAACAATCGGCCACCCTCTCCTCCTTTGGTCTTAATTTCCACCGTTAGGGCTTCCAATTGTTGGGCCAACTTCTCCGCTTCCTGTTTTTCCTTTTGGAATTTCTCTTCTTGTACCGCTTTGGCCTTTTCCAGATTTCGGACATTTCCCTCCGTGGCTTGCTGGGCAAAACCCTTGGGAATCAACATATTTCTTGCATAGCCATCGCTGACCTTTACCACGTCTCCAGCCTTTCCGGTTCCCTTCACATCCTTCAATAGAATCACTATCATTCTTCATCCTCCCTTAAGACCGCCTTTAATTTTTTAATGAGCTCCTCTGGTGTTTCCTTGCTCTGGCATCCCGCGGTGGTCAGATGTCCGCCACCACCTAGTTTCTCCATAACCGTTTGTACATTCACCGCTCCCAAGGAACGAGCGCTCATCACCGTACCGCCTTGAATATCACGAGCTGCCACATATCCGGCTTTCACACCCTTTACCGACAATAATTCATCCGCAATTTGTGCGGTTATAATTTGTGCGTTATTGTGTTCCCCCTCACAGATGGTCATGGCCTGGCCATCTTTAGTAATGGTAGCTTTGGAAACACATTTTGCTCGAATCTTAAACAACTTCATATCGGTCTGGAAAAACCGCTTCACCTCCGTAGTGTCGGCCCCCTGCCTCTTTAACCATGCAGCGGCTTCAAAGGTTCGAACCCCAGTTTTCACGGAAAAACGGTTGGTATCCATCGTAATACCCGCCAGCATGATTTCTGCTTCCAGCTTGTCAATGTTCTTTCGCTCTCCCGAGTAACCCAGAATTTCTGCCACCAATTCCGAGGTGGAGGAAGCATAGGGTTCCAGATATTGAAGTACCGGATTTTCCACACAATCCGCTGCTTTGCGATGGTGATCGATAATGGCCACCCGTTCCACTTTTTCCAGTAGCTGAGGACTTTCTGCCAACATGGGTCGATGAAAATCCACCAGGATTAACAAGGAATCTTTATCCGCCAGTTGGAGGGCTTCTTCTCCGGTTACGAAATTATAGGAATCGGTTTCCTGGGCCAAATGGACCATCTCCGCCAGCGTGTCGTTATATTTTTCCAACAGAATGTAGGCTTCCGAGTATCTGCTGTCACACATTCGGAACAGGCCCAAGGCCGCTCCAAAGGAATCCATGTCCGGGTTCCGATGACCCATTATAAACACCTTGGAGGATTGGTTGAGTAAGGTGGTCAACGCATGGGCTACCACACGGGATTTCCCTTTGTTGGTCTTTTCCACTGCCTGAGATTTTCCCCCATAATACTCCACTTTATTTATTTTTTTCACCACCGCCTGGTCTCCGCCACGCCCCAATGCCAAATCCAACATATCCGAGGCGTACTTTTCGGTCTGGGCCGGTGTTTTTCCCCCGGATCCTACCCCGATGGACAAAGTGGCTGGAAAATCTGTTTCCGTTTCAATGGCTCTCACTTCATCCAAAATAGCATACTTGCCTTCCGAAAGGCCTTCTAAATACTGCTGAGAGAACACCACAAGATACTTATTTTCTCCGATTTTCGTCACAGAGGCATCCATCTTTCCACCCCAACTTCGTATGGCCTTGTCCAAAGCGGATAGTAAGGACCCTCGATTTTCTTCCGAGGTTCCCTGGATTAATTCTTCATAGTTGTCAATATTCAGAACAGCAATGGCATCTCTGGCTTCATTATATAAAACCTTAAGATTTTCCAGGGTGGTAATGTCCCGAAGAGATACAATGGTATAGGGACCGTCCTCCTCTTGAAGGGGCCGGGCAATTACTTTATACACACTTTCTTTATGACAATACTTCACTGGTTTTTCCACACCACCCTGACATATGGTCTTATGCTTCATTTCCATTATTTTCGATAATTCTTTTCCCACCAGGTCGTCTTCTTCCATAATGTCAGCAAAGGATTTCATGGCGCCACGAATAATACCCCCTTGGTCAATGACACAAGCAGGTAAGGGCCAGTAAGATAGTATTCTGAGCAATTCTTTCTCCGTCAACATCCCACGCGTTCCTTTCTGGTGAAAACTCTATCCAAAGAGTCCGATATCCAATGGATCCTCTATACGATATGCCGCTCCATTCGGTTCCTGAGATTCAAGACCAAATCTGTAATTCCCAACATCAACAATAAAATTCGCGATATGGCAAAGGTGGAGAGCAACACTACCACCAAGGGAGGTATAAATCCAGGCCATTTTTTCTGGTGTCCGAAGAAAAAAACCACAGCGGCTCCTTGAACCACAAAGTAGAATTCCATCAAAACATTCACATTGCTCAACACCAAGCTGCCGATTTCAAAGTCCTTGCTGAGAATCCACGAAGCAACAAAAATCAATAGCCAACCCCAGATTCCTTGCCGCGGCCAGGAGAAACTGCGAAAGCGCGGTAGCTTTCGAACTTCTCTTGCCCCCTTGGACGCAAGTTTGGCAATAAGTATATATTCAAAATATGAGATTATGGCAGCCATCACCAGAAGCGTTCCCGGAAGGCTGTTAATCATCAGGGTATATACGGCCGTCAATTGAGCCTGGATTTCCTCCACAGTCTTTCCCGCGAAAGCCGGGTTATGAATGATGGCATCCTCCTTCACCATCATCTCCACCAGCTCTTTCATGGTAAAAGCCAGCTGCTCTCCCAGACCCGTTCCGGATGCCGCCGTCAGAATAAAGACAAATAAAATCCCCAAAGCAGCCGCCAAAAATGCTTCCAGCACCACTTTGTAGGGTCGCTCCCCGAGGGCCATGTTCTTCGGAATAACCATCGCCGGTAGTACTAAGATGACCAATAATAGGCCCAGAATAACCATTCAAAACCCCCTAGAGAATTATCATAGTATTATACCATAGGTGGGTAATTATGTCTTGTACTACATATAGTGTTTGGACCCTTCTGCCTCCACAATTTCCCTTTGGAAGCGTTGAAATTTCAACTAAAAACGAGCCCCATTAGGGACTCGCTTTCCATTCTGTTTTCACCGGTTTTTTAGTCCGACACATAGGGTAGCAACGCAACGATTCGAGCTCTCTTGATGGCCGTCGTTACTTCTCTCTGATGCATAGCACAAGTTCCGGTGATTCTCTTGGGAAGAATCTTGCCTCTCTCTGTGATATACTTTCTCAGCTTTTCTACATCCTTGTAGTCAATGGACTCGGTCTTATCTGCGCAGAACTGACATATTTTTTTCCTTCTCATGCCACCTGCGTTTCTTCTTTTTTCTATCATTTCATTCTTCCTCCGCTATACTTCCATCCTTTAGAAGGGAATGTCGTCATCATCCAGGGCCTGGAAACCTTCCGGGATACCGGTAGATTCTCTGGGGCCTTCGGATTCTTTCTTATCTCCCCACTCAAGGAACTCTACCCGATCCGCCACCACATCCGTAGTATATACCGTTTGTCCGTCTTTGTTTTTGTAGCTTCCCGTTTGAATTCTACCTTGGACTCCAACCAAACGACCTTTTTCCAAATACTTCCCACAGTTTTCCGCCTGTCGGCCAAACACCGTGACTCGAGGAAAATCGGTTTGTTTTTCTTTTCCTTCCCGTACGGGTCGGTCTATGGCCAAGTTAAAAGTGGCCACCGCCAGCTGGCTGTCCGGTACATATCTTAATTCCGGGTCTCTGGTCAATCTTCCGATTAATACGACACTATTCATAACACCCTCCGTAACATTTACCGTTCGTCTTTGTTAATGATCAGATGTCTTATAACGGCATCTGAGATTTTCAGTCTTCTATCCAGCTCTTTGGGCAACTGGGCACTGCCAGTAAACTCCACTACCACATAGAATCCTTCATTCTTCTTTTGGATGGGATACGCTAGCTTACGCATGCCCCACACATCCACCTTGCCGACTTCACCGTCTGCTGCAATGATTTCTTGAACCATGGCCACAGCGGCATCCTTCTTGTCGTCTTCAAGCGTGGAGTCCAAAATGAACAAAACCTCGTAATTGGTCATTCCTTTCACCTCCCTATGGACTAAATGGCGACGGCCCTCCCGTCGCAGAGATTGGTGTATTTTTTCCTTCCGGGCGAATACACGCCCTATTATTATATAACACTTTTTGTGGAATGCAAGGATTTCTTTCCCTACTTCGGCTCTTTTTCCCCCTTGCGCTTTTTCACACACTGATGAAGAAGATATTCGATTTGTCCATTCACCGAGCGGAAGTCGTCTTCTGCCCAGGCGGCAATTTCTCGATATAGCTCCGCAGAAAGACGAAGAGGCACTTGTTTCTTATCCCGATCTTTTCCTGATTTTTCCTTGTCTTCCATCTTCGCCTCCTTTCTTCCTTTCCTCTCCCCTCCGAAGGATTCCCGATTCGTGGGTTCATGATGTCGATTGGTCTGCTCGGAAAATTAGTATAGGGTTCCGCTATTCACAATGGGCTGGGCATCCTTGTTTCCACAAAGTACTACCATCAAATTGCTCACCATGGCGGCTTTTCTCTCTTCGTCCAGATCCACCACCTTCTTCTCACTTAATTTTTCAATGGCCATTTCCACCATACCAACGGCTCCTTCCACAATCATGGTTCGGGCATCGATGATGGCACGGGCTTGTTGTCTCTGTAACATGGCTGCCGCAATTTCCTGGGCATAGGCCAAATGGGTGATTCGCGCCTCCACAATTTCCAGTCCTGCATCTTCCACTTTCTCCTGAATGGCCACCTGCAGTTTTTCGGCCACCTCCTGGCTGCTTCCTCTCAAGGATTCTTCATCTCTCCCCGGAGGAGTATCATAAGGATATGTCCGTACAATATTTCGAAGGGCGGAGTCACACTGTATCGATAAAAACTCTTGATAATTGTCTACATTGAATACCGCCTTGGCAGTATTCACCACTCTCCAAATAACCACAATTCCAATCTCAATGGGATTCCCCTCTTCGTCATTAATCTTTTGCTTCTCGTTGGACAAGGTCATGGTCTTCAAAGAAACCTTTTTACGTGCCGGCTGTTGACTGGAAGTTTTGGCAGCCGTTCCCTTTGAGCTGGCAGCCAATGCTTGCATCCATGAACCTCTTTCCGCCTCTGCTACCGGATTGGTGGCGCCGCAGAAGGGATTCACAAAATAGAAACCGGCACCTTTTAGGCTCCCGTAGTATTTTCCAAATAGGGTAAGCACATAGGCTTCGTTGGGTTTTAATATTTTTAAACCATTGTATAAAAATGGTCCCAGCAAGAAGGCATAAAAGCCGCATGCGAATAGAAGCCAAACCACGCCGTTCACCAGCCCGTAGAAAAAGAATACCGCTGCCGCAACAATCAGCAACGTGTTTCCCACCAATACAACCATACCATTCATATGAGGAGCTGTTATCTCCACATTTTGTGGGCCGGGATTCAACTCCGGCCTTTCCTTACTATTTTTCATTTTTCTCTTTCCTCCTGGAACCAAACCAACGGGATTATTCCCGCACATGATATTATTTTGATATCACTATCATATTACCAGTCTTTTCCCTTGTCAAGGGAAAGAAAGAAAAATATTTCCCCCATTTTTCTTCATTGATTTGTGGATTGGCTCCGAATAATCTACTCCAGACCACTCGGTCGAGCTTTGATGTGAAACCAGTTTTTCCGATATTCCAACACTCCTTCCCGGGCCATTCGGCTCAACTCCTTAGACAAGGCACTTCGGTCCACCGCCAAAAAATCCGCCAACTCCTGACGATCAAAAGGAATATAAAAGGAGTCCCCTTCCATCGCTTGGGCTTGGCTGGATAAATAGGCCAGCACTTTGTCCCGAATGGTCCGTCGACTTAGAAACTCCATCTTCTGGTTGAGTTGAATATTCTTTTCCGCCAATATGTTCAACATGTTTCCGATGAGCCGGGTGTGGAATTGGCATGCGTTGGTACATGAAGTAACCATTCGCTTGTAATCCAAAAAAAGTATCTTTGAGGTGCTTAATGCCATAACATTCACCGGCAAATACTGGGTGCGGGCCCAGGAAAAGGACTCTCCAAACATGTCTCCGGGCCCTACCTTAGCCACAATAGAACGATTGCCCCAATAATCCTCTCTGGCCACATGAACGATTCCCTCTAGGACAATGCCTAGATCCGTATCTTTGGAGCCCGCATGCCAAACATACTGGCCCTTTTCATAATAACGAATCCGGGATCCCAGGCAATCCAGCATGGACTCCAGCTCCGATAGGGTCACTCCTTGAAATAGGGGGGAGCGCAGCAGTAGCTTTTGATATTGTGGTTCAATGCGCATGTATGGTTCTCCTTTTCTCCATTTATTTACAATTTACAGCTTCGATAGATG
>CALFUG010000049.1 GCA_937928455.1 uncultured Clostridia bacterium | reverse complement strand
GCATTACCGGTGTCTTTCCTCCGCCTCCGGGAGCATCCACAACAAAGGTGGGTACTGCGTATCCGGAAGTGTGGCCACGAAGTGCCTCGATGATTTCGATACCCTTTGATACCTTGGTTCGAAAATGTTCAATACCCAAAGACAAATCACATTGATAGATATAGTATGGACGAACCCGGTTCTTTACCAATCCGTGCACCAAATCTCTCATGATATGAGGGCAATCGTTGACACCTCGCAGCAAGACACTTTGATTCCCCAAAGGAATTCCCGCATCCGCCAGTTTTCTACAAGCCTCCATAGCATCCGGTGTGATTTCCTTTGGATGGTTGAAGTGGGTATTCAGCCATACGGGGTGATACTTTTTCAACATGTCACATAGTTGGTCTGTTATCCTCATGGGCATTACCACCGGTGTCCTAGACCCCAGTCGTACGATTTCTACATGAGGAATCTTTCTTAGTTCACTGATGATGTATTCCAGCACCTCATCTTCCACCAACAAACAGTCTCCTCCCGATAGAAGAACGTCTCTTACGACCGGAGTGCGACGGATATAGTCGATACAGGCATTAATATCCTCCATGGAACGGGCGCCGTCCGTCTCCCCAGCCAGTCTCCTTCGCGTACAGTGTCTGCAATACATAGAACACTGGTCCGTAATGAGAAATAGCACTCGATCCGGATATCGATGGGTCAATCCAGGTGCCGGCGAATCTTCATCTTCATGTAGAGGATCCATCATGTCCGCCTCGGAACGATGGGTTTCTGCCAAGGTAGGTACCGCCTGCATACGGACCGGACAACGAGGATCCGAAGGATCCATCAAAGAAGCATAATAGGGTGTGATGCCCACTCGGAATCCACGCATTACCTTTTCAATATCCGCCTTTTCCTCCGGAGTTAAATCCACCACTTGCTGAATTTGGTCTACAGTGGTCAATCGATTATCCACCTGCCAGTGCCAATCATTCCACTGGTCTTCTGTAACGTTCTTCCATAGCGGAACCTCTTTCCAATTCCTAATTGCCATTTTAATTCCCTTCTTTCTTATCTGTTAATAGCACCTTTTGCATTTTTGTAGTCGTCATGTCCTATGCATACATTTCCTGGAACAACTTCTTCAAGGGTTCACTTTCTCTGAGAACCTGCAATGTAATCTCTGCATGGCCCTTGGTATAACCGTTTCCAACAATCATATTCACATCTTTTCCCACACCCTCAGCACCTAAAGCCGCTTTAGTGAAGCTGGTAGCCATGGAGAAGAAGTAAACCGTTCCGCCATCCTTACAGGAAAGAATGGAAGCCATTTCTGTATTTTCGATGTTGACACAGTTGATGACAATATCTGCCAATTCTCCATCTGTTAACTCATGGATTTTGTTGTACATGCCAACGGCATCTGTAGCATCCGCTGAGATATAAGCATCCGCCAGGTTCAAGTCCTTGGCTCGGTTGGTGGAGCGTTCACTGTGACCGACACAAATAACCTTACCTGTAACACCGGCTCGCTTCTTTGCCTCATATAAGCACAGCAATCCGGACTTTCCGCCGCCGCCGATTACCACTACCTTGTCGCCGGGTTTTACCAGTTTGGCGGTTTGTGCTGGAGCTCCAGCTACATCCAGGGCAGATAATGCCAATCCTTCCGGCATATCGGTAGGAATTTTCGCATAGATGCCGCTTTGGAATAAGATGGCCTGGCCTTTTATATCCACCTGATCAATGTCCGGTCGAACATCGTAAATTTCTTCAATGACCAGAGGTGTCAAGGATAGGGAAACCAGTGTGGCAATCTTATCTCCCACTTTTAAATCTCCCACATAGGCCGGTCCCACTTCTTTTACCGTTCCAATCAGCATACCACCGGACCCGGTCACGGGATTCTTATGTTTTCCTGCTTTTGCCACAATCCCCTTCATGATTTTCTTGATTTCTTCTACATTTCCTTCGGCCTGATTCTCAATCTGGGTAAAGGAAGCGGAATCCACATTTAAGGTCTGCACATCAATCAGCACTTCGTTGTCATAAATCTCCATCGTGTTATCAATGACATCAGCCGGCTGGGGCAATACCCCTTTCGGTGAGATGACACGATGCGTACCATAGGGACATCCTTTTTTCATTGTTTTTTCCTCCTGTTTCATTAACTTATATTATGGCGATATAGCAACCGCTATGTTATCATTTCTATATATAGCAAGGCCCATGCCAACTACAAACGAGTATGCAGTCCACCCATTTCAACGATTTTTCCGGCCCCTTTCCCTGGCAAGAACCGTTTTCGGTTCAAACTGTTTTGGCGTGAGTGGATATCGGTTCGAAAGTAATGTGAGAATTTTTAGATTATTTTAAGAATTCTTTGATTATCTTTTAACCCCCATGTAGTATTCTATCAGCGAGAGGTGTTTTACCACTTGAACCACTTTCGGGAGAAATCCCTATTCATTATGGAAAGGAGGAACGATTATGAGACCAGACGACCGCAAGATGTCCGGAAAAGCAAAGCTCTACTGGGGCTTGATTCTGTTAGGATTCTTAGTAATGGAATTCCCGGGCGTACTATTCTTCAAGGGTATGGCGGAGCCTTATATCTTTGGACTTCCATTTATCTATGGCTTTATACTTTGTTGCTGGGTCTATATGTGCGTGGTAATTTTCATCGCATTTAGAGACAATTGGGGAGAACCAAAGGAAGTAGGCACCCCCACTCCGCAGAAGGGAGGTGACATGCAATGAGTCCAAATGCATGGGCACTGATTATCATTGCTTTCTTTATGTTATTTCCATTGGCCATCGGTTTCATTGCCAAAGGAAAATCCGTAGCCACCACCGAAGACTATTTCGTACAAGGTAGAGGCATGGGATCTATCGCCGTATTCTTTACCGTTGCCGCCACTTGGTGGAGCGCATTCGCCTTCTTGGGTTCCAATGGTTACTTCTACACCACGGGACCCATGTACTGGACCGCTATTGCCTGGAATATTTTATTCGGTATCCTATACTTCGGCGTAGGTAAAAAGATTTGGTACATGGGCAAACTGAATGGCTATATTACCCCCAAGGATTTCTTCGTCCATCAATATGGATCGGTTCCATTGGGAAATATTATTGCCGTCATCATGCTCCTGTTCACCATCCCTTACTTGCAGATTCAACTGACCGGAGGCGCCTATTTGATTCAGGTAGCCTCGGGAAATCAAATTTCTTTTGCATTGGCCGCCCTGTTGTTCTATGTGGTCATCATTATCTATGTATGGGCAGGGGGCTTACGAGCCGTAGCATGGACTGACATTTTCTATGGTGTGCTATTATTCTTCGGCATGATATTCGCAGGCTTTTACATTGCCAATCTCCTGGGCGGAACGGCTGCCATGTTTGATCAACTAGGCGAAGAATTCCCCGGACATCGTATTCTAACGGAAACCCGTTGGATGAACTGGCTAGCCATGTTCATCATCACACCGGTGGGTTCCTTCATGGGACCCCAACTGTGGACTCGTATGTATGCAGTAAAATCCGGCAAGCTGTTTAATTTAATGCCCTTC
>CALFUG010000048.1 GCA_937928455.1 uncultured Clostridia bacterium | reverse complement strand
AGGGATATGGAAGAGTTGCTCCAAAAGTTGAAGTAAAATAGCTGACAATAATTTCTACCAATAGGCAAAACCCTTCTCTCCGTAGAGAGAAGGGTTTTGCATAACATAATTACATTTCATTGCAATAGACTAATGGAAGATAAATCCTGCAATTAAGAACAGCACGCCAGAAATCAAGGCGGCTAAAATTCCAAAAGGAGCTTGTGTGATGGCATGTCGGAAGTTGTTGCATCCACATGCCGCAGAAGTCAAAACGGTAGCATCGGAATAGAAACAAACATGACTTCCAAAAACTCCGGCGGATAATACAGCAGCTACCGCCAAAGGCATATGAACATCCAGTTGCATGGCCAATGGAATCACAATGGGAAGTGCAATGATGTACATTCCCCAGTTGGTTCCCGTAATGAACTCCGTTACCGCCAAAACACAGAATATAATAAAGGGCATCATAGCCGGCGTCATGAAGGACGTGGTTGATTCAATCACATAGGATGTGAATCCAATCTGATCGTTTACCGCGGCAAACAGGAAGGCCAGTACCATCAACAACAACGGCATAATCATATTCTTCAACCCTTGCAGTGCAACGTCACTAAAATCTTCAGCAGACATCAAATTTTGCCCTAAGTACAACACAAACATAAATGCCATAGTAACCAGAACACCCATCTGCATGTCCACATCAAAATAGATAGTGGCTCCGACTAACACAAGAATAGGCAAGAAGAAATTCAACATTTTGGGATTTTCCGGCATGACAACATCTTCCGAACCACCACGGATATCAATCTTATCCGATCCAGCCGGGGCCAAAGGTCCTCCCTCTAAAACACGTTGCTCTGCCCTTTTCATGGGGCCAAAAGTCGGAACGATTCCCATGATAGCCAAGGGAACAATAAGAGCCGCAATCCATCCGTAGAAGTTGTACGGAATGGTCTTGATAAAATAAATCAACCCTTCTCCATCTGGGGCCCATCCATTTGCCTCCAGCAGTTGACCGCAAAATACCGCCCATGTGGAAATAGGGATTAGCACGCACAAAGGGGCCGCTGTAGAGTCCACTACATAGGCAAGAAATTCTCGGGGCACTTTATGTCGATCCGTCAAGGGCGCCATACAAGAGCCAACCGTAAGGGAATTCAAATAGTCATCAATAAAGACCACAATTCCCAAAACCCAAGTCCAGATCAGTGAGGATTTTCTGGTTTTTGCTTTTGTTGCGACCCATTCTCCGAAGGCAAAAGCGCCGCCGGCTCTTTCAATAAGTGAAATGATACTTCCCATCAGTCCACACACAATAATGAGCCAGGCAATATCCTCACTCATCATTACTTCCAGTATGGTGGAGCTGAACGCTCCCAGTACATCCCCCTGGGCTACCATAATAAAACCCATGACGGATGCCAGGGTTAGTGCTTCCAAAATTCTCTTCGTCACAAAAATATAAACAATCAGAAAAAGTGCGGGGATTAAAGAATACGCTCCAAACTCTGCAGGATCATTCGGCATCATCGCTGTTAAAACCAAACTCACCGCAATAATAATCAGGACCGCAAGAAGAGATCGTCTGGCATTAAAGTCAGCGGCTTCTTCTTT
>CALFUG010000047.1 GCA_937928455.1 uncultured Clostridia bacterium | reverse complement strand
GCCGCATAAGGAAGCACTCTTCCCAAATAGGAGAGATATCTATTCTCTCCCTTGGCCCGTTTCAATAATATAAACGGTAGGAACCGGGTAGTCACACTGGCCAATGTCACCATACCTAAGATTACCAAAGTCTGCCAAGGTGCCAGAATCATATCATCCCCTCCTTTTCTGGTTGATTCCTCTTTTCGTAACCCTTCCTGAGACCCGTTAAGACTAGTAAAATAGCTACCATAGAAGGAATAATGAAAGCAGATTTGCCCACCAATATCAAGCAAAGTAAGGAGCAGAGAAGCCCGGTGATGGCAGGCTGATGGTCCCGTTGGCTTTTCCATTGTCCCACGAAAATGGTCACAAATAAAGCCGTCAGCACAAATTCCAGACCCTTTGTATTAAAGGTAATCATGCTTCCCAGTAAGCCACCCATAGCCGTTCCCGTCACCCAGTAGACATGGTGCAATAGGGTCACAAAGAATGCAAACCACTTGAAGTCCACTTCCTTGGGTGGTGTGGTAGCACATACAATCGAAAAGGTTTCATCACATAGCCCGAATATTAAATAAGGTTTGATTTTCCCCATATCGCGATACTTTTCGAACATAGAAATTCCATAGAAAAGATGTCGGGCATTCACCATCAGAGACATCAATAACGCATACACAGGATTGAAAGCCGTGGTAAGAAAAGTAATGGCCACATATTGGGCAGACCCGGCATAGGCCACTAAGCTAAATAATACAGCCCAACCAACCCCATAGCCCTTGGTTCCCATCAGAATTCCGTAAGCCATCCCCAAAAAAAGAAACCCGGCCATCACCGGAATGGTATGGGGAAATGCAGCCTTCAATGCCTTTTTATGATTTTTCATGCCTTGACCTCAACTTCTCTATATCACCTTATTTTTTCCGCTTCGTTTCGCTTCGTATAGTCTGGAATCCGCCTGTTCAATGAAATCAGATATGGACTCTCCTTGATAAGAGCTGACGCCACCGCTAATGGTAATGTGATATTCCTCCTCGAAAGCATATTCCTCCACATTTTTCCGAATTCTTTCTGCAATGGCCTTGGCCGCCTCTACATCCGCTCCCGGCAATAAAACTAGAAACTCCTCCCCGCCGTATCTTCCAGCCATATCCTGTCCCCGCACTGTCTCGGTGAGAATCTCTGCCACCCGAATCAACACTTGGTCCCCAAACACGTGTCCTTTAGTGTCATTCACCGATTTGAAATTATCAATATCAAAAAGAGCAATGGATAACGGGGTCTTTCCACGATTCGACTCCATCATATACCCTTTCAGGGTTTCTACCAATGTTCGATGATTGGGGATTCGGGTTAACCCATCCACAGAGGACAACTCGGTGAGCATCTGATTTTTTATCTCCAGCTCCTGCTCCATTTCCTTTCTTTCCGTCACATCAAAAACAATGCCCGCCAGAAAAAGGGGCTTTCCCTTATCATCTCTTTGGGTAATTTTCCCCCGGTCATAGTACCATCGGTATTGACCCTCTTTGGTGCGAATCCGATACTCCACTTCATATACCGGGGCTTTCCCGTGGAGATGGTCCAACATGGCTTCCATAGCCTTCTCATAATCTTCAGGATGAAGCTTTTCAGTGAAATACTGATAGTTCACATGTTCCGGAATTTCCTCCTCATCATATCCCAAAGTAATCACCTTCAACGGATTGAAGGTGACCTGGTTGGTCTTCATATCCCAGTACCACTGACCTAGGTTTCCTGTCCATGCATATTCCAGCTTAGTTTCCTGGTGCTTTTCAAAAATCAATTCCCGATTTAATCGTTCCAACTCTTCGATTCTTTGAAGCAGTTGTTCCTTGGTCATCTCTTTATAATCCATAGCCAACTCCTTTGTTCATGGTAGCTTGCTCCTCATGGTGTTTATTTTACACTTTCGTTCCAGTAATGACTGTCATTTTCATTGTAGAATACAACACCACCTAGCGACAGCTTTGTCGTTAGGTGGTGTTGCTTTGGCGGAGGACACGGGACTCGAACCCGCGGGGCTGTTACACCTTACCTGATTTCCAATCAGGCTCCTTAGCCACTCGGTCAATCCTCCACAGCAACTAATAATTTAACACAAAGCACCTTACTTTGCAAGGGTTTTTCCCGTGAAATCCGGGATTCCGATGTCTTCCACATAAACCCTGCCAGTGTATTGGTTTTCCGGGGAAAGCCCCCTTTTGATTCGTTGAAATGTGACCGTCTTTTGCGCTTTTACCGCAATCCCCAATGCTTCTCCCGTATTCCCGTCCAATCCAGAGGGAATATCGATAGAAACCACCATCCCGGGGCTCTCATTGATTCGCTGAATGACCTGGTGATAAAGACCTTCCACCGGACGGGTCAAGCCGATGCCAAAAACACCGTCAACCAATACTTGACTTTCGGACAACAATTTCTCCAATTCCAACAAATCATCCGAACCTGCCACTATTTTCAGCGGTCCATTAAGGTGCGTATAGATTTGCAAATTGTGACAAAAATCTTCGGTGCCCTGGTCATCTCTGCCCAGGACCACTAAAGAAACCTCTTTCCCCATGAGTAAGAGATGACGAGCCACCGCCACTCCATCTCCTCCGTTGTTCCCACGACCACATATCACCCCATATCGATGATATCGCTCCGTCTCCAAATGCTTGACCACTTGAAGAGAGGCCCGTTCCATCAGCACCATACCGGGGATTCCAATCTGGTGGATGGCATAATGGTCCATGGCTTTCATTTCTTCACAAGTAATGGGTTCTTTTTCTTTCATCATTTTACGATTCTGTCATACGAAACATAACTCTATACGGCGCCTCGTACCGCCTCTTTCATTTCATCAATAGAGAGGACCTGATTATGTCGTATCGGTTTCTCTTTCAATCCTTGCAATTCCTTGGGGATTCGTACACCGGTAGCTTGGTGAACCGCTTCAATATATGCAAACTCATCTTCCTCCTTGGGGAGTCCGATGGCTTCTGCCACGCTATCCGCAAATTTATAAGCCGATGCGGTGGAAGCAATCAAAGTGGGCGTGGAGTCACCGGTTTCCGCCAAATATTCCTCATACACCTTGTAGGCCACCGCCGTATGGGTATCCATCAGATATCCTTCCTGTTGAAACACCCGGCCTATGGTCTTGTTGGTTTCTTCTACCGTGCAAGAGCCCCCGTAAAAAGCACCCAATCCCTGCCGAATTCCATCATTCACCCGGTAATACTTCTCTTTTTCCAGCTGGTTCATCATGCGTTGGATCTCCTGCCCGTCTTCCTGGGCCAGATGGAATAACAATCGCTCCAGATTGCTGGAAATCAGGATGTCCATAGAGGGCGAATTGGTAAGATAAAACTCTCTTCGTATATCATATTCACCCCTTAGGATGAAATCCGTTAACACCCGATTCTTATTGGAAGCACAAATAAACCGATTTACGGGAATCCCCATTTGATGGCTGTAATAAGCAGCCAGAATATTTCCGAAGTTCCCTGTGGGCACCACCACATTCATCGGTTCCCCCGGCTTCAGAACACCTCTCTGAATCAGCTTCATGTATCCGTAAACGTAGTATGCCACCTGTGGCACCAATCGCCCGATATTAATGGAGTTGGCAGAACTTAGTTTCACATTCTTCTGCTCCAATTCCTTTCGAAAGCCATCATCGTTGAATATTTCTTTCACTCCGGTCTGGGCGTGGTCAAAGTTTCCCCGGATAGAGAACACGTGGGTATTGTCTCCTTCCTGGGTCACCATTTGACGTTCTTGCACCTGGCTGACTCCTTGATCCGGATAAAACACCACAATTTCGGTGCCCGGAACATCTGCAAAACCTTCCAATGCGGCTTTCCCCGTATCTCCCGAGGTAGCGGTGAGAATGCAAATTTTGTGGGTCTCCCCTTCTTTTCGAAGGGCGGTGGTCAAAAGATAGGGTAGAATGGACAAGGCCATATCCTTAAATGCCGCGGTTTTCCCATGATAAAGCTCCAGGAAAATCCCCTTCCCCGCCGGCACTACCGGTACGATTTCGGCCTCTTCAAACTTCTCATCGTAGGCGCCCTTCACGCAAGCCAGAATTTCATCCGGCGTATAATCATCGAAAAAGGCACCCATGACTCGTTCCGCTACCTGTTGATAAGTCATGTTCTTTCCTTCTTCCCA
>CALFUG010000046.1 GCA_937928455.1 uncultured Clostridia bacterium | reverse complement strand
CATGGAATCAAAGTGGATAAACACAGCACCGGCGGGGTAGGAGATAAGACTTCTTTGATTGTAGGCCCACTAGTGGCTGCGGCGGGTGTTCCCGTGCCAAAAATGAGCGGTAGAGGATTGGGATTTACCGGGGGCACGATTGATAAATTGGAATCCATCCCTGGGTTTCAAACTTCGCTGCCCGAGGAGGAATTCATTGCTCTCGTAAATCGAGTTGGCCTCTCTATTATTGGACAAACCGCCCATATTGCACCTGCAGACAAAAAATTATATGCATTGAGAGATGTGACAGCTACCGTGGATCATTCCAGTCTTATTGCAGCTAGTATCATGAGCAAGAAACTGGCTTCCGGTAGTGACGCCATTGTCTTAGATGTAAAATGTGGCAATGGAGCGTTTATGGAAACTCTGGAGGAAGCCAGAGAATTGGCACGAATATTGGTGGAAATCGGAAGAGATGCCGGGAAGAATACGGTGGCGTTGATTACCGATATGAGCCAGCCATTAGGGAATACGGTGGGTAATGGGAACGAGATATGGGAAGCGATACAGACATTAAAGGGGGAAGGTCCGGAAGATTTAACGGAATTAGCCCTGGCATTGGCCGGCATGATGATTTTTGTGGGACAAATGGCCAAATCACCGGAAGAAGGAAGTCTATTGGCAAAAAAGGTTTGGAAGAATGGAGCGGCTCTGAAGAAATTTAGAGATTTCGTAGAAGGACAGGGAGGAAATGGCGGTGTGATAGAGGATTCTACTTTGCTTCCCCAACCTGCATATAGAGAAAAAGTAGTGGGCCCTTCTACACCGGGATATGTTACTGAGATTTCTGCCAGACAGATAGGAATGGCTTCTCAGACTGCGGGAGCCGGTAGGCGCACCAAAGAGGAAGAGATTGATTTGTCGGCCGGAATCCGACTCTTTAAAAAAACGGGAGATTCCTACCAGCCGGGAGAACCCTTAGCTGAAGTATGCGGAAATCATTTGGAGAAAGTAAAACAGGGAGCCTTGGAGGCAGCAAAAGCATTTGCCATTGGCGTAAAGGCCCCTGAAAAAGCCCCCATCGTAAAAGAAATCATTACTTGATAAGTATTTGGTTTGTCTTTGGCTGTTTCAAGGGGTCGGATTACTTGAGATGATCCGGATTTAATCGTTGAAGGGATTCTGGAACAAATAGACCGTCTTTTCGAATCAAGACCCCATCAAACCAAATTTCACCGCCGCCGTATTCCGGTCTCTGGATGGAAACCAGATCCCAGTGTAGGGCGGATTTGTTTCCATTGAAGGCATCTTCGTAGGAAGAGCCGGGCGTGAAATGGAAAGACCCTGCAATCTTTTCGTCGAACAGGGTATCCTTCATCGGCTCCAGAATAAAGGGGTTCACACCCAAAGCAAATTCACCCACATAACGAGCGCCTTCATCGGTGTCCAACAGTGCGTTAATTTTTTCCGGATTATTGGAAGTAGCCTGAACTATTTTGCCGTTTTTAAAGACAAACTCTACATTTTCAAAGGTGAAACCCAGCTCTTCCGAAGGGGTGTTAAAAGTAATTTTGCCATTAACGGAATCCTTAACAGGGGCTGTGTACACTTCGCCATCGGGAATGTTTCGCAATCCGCTACATTTAATTGCGGGGATTCCCTGAATGGAAAATACTAAATCCGTTCCCGGCCCTTTTATTTGAACCTGGTCAGTTTTATTCATCCAGGTTACCAATGCATCCATGGCCCGATCCATTTTTTGGTAATCCATTGTGCAGACTTGAAAATAGAAGTCTTCAAAAGCTTCCTGACTTTGGTTGGCCAATTGTGCCATAGATGGGTTGGGATAACGCAGTACAACCCACTTGGTTTGGTTGACCCGGTAGTCCAGGATGGGACGCATTTTCCGCATATATAGGTTCGTCTGGGAAGTGGGAACATCGGATAATTCTGCCGCATTTTCTGAACCGCGAATGGCGATGTAGGCATCCATTCCCTTCATTTCTTCCATCTTATATTGGCTTAGATAGTCGAGTTGAGATTCTGTTGCTTCCAACATAATTTCTCTCAGAACGGAGCTGTCTCTGGTGGTTACGTAAGGGAACCCTTTCCTGGCATACACTTCCTTAATCAGTTGACGAACCAAGGAACGTGTGCTATCTCCTTCATAATCAATGAGAACCCGCTCTCCGGGTTGTACATCGCAAGAGTATTGAACAAGAGTCTGTGCTAGCTTAATGATTCGAGAATCCATTGATTGCCTCCTTCGTATCATTACTATCATGAAATTATAATAAGTTCATTGTAATAGAAAAG
>CALFUG010000045.1 GCA_937928455.1 uncultured Clostridia bacterium | reverse complement strand
CCATCAATTCTATGGTTCCGGTCTCCTGGATTTCTCCGTCGGTACACAACCTCATACTTCCACGGTTTGGTGTTACAATGGCCCACTTGCACTGGCGATAAGTTAATATCTCTTGTGCTCTGGGGTCTTCCAGATGGATCCCTTTGGCATATTTCGGAAATAATTGCATAAATTGCCTTCGCGTGGCATCCTCCACGATACTAATATCCATCTTCCCATCATCTACCAACGCTTTTGGGATTCCTTTGATTCCACCTCCACAGTAACATCCATTCCCGGTGGACATCAAGAGTATTTTGCCGGAATGAACGGAACCGTCATCAAATTGTATGGTCAAATCCGCCCCTTCTTTTTTGATAAGAGTCACCAGTATTCCCGCCAGATAGGCCATACTGCCGTGGAGAAAATGGCCATTCTTTATTTGCCCCGTTCGATATACCACATCACAATCAAATCCAATATTGAACATATTCACACAGTAGCGACTGGTCTCACCCAACGCGGTCTTGTACTGATATTGAATCAGATCCACTTGCCTCGACTCCGCGGAAAGCTGTCTCTCCATATCCAGAAAATCTCTCCCCGGGAAATTGCGTATAAAATCATTCCCCGTTCCCGTGGGAATACAACCAATATGAATCTGGTGAGTAGAGAAAAATGGATAGGCTCCATTAATCACTTCGTTGAGTGTGCCATCTCCCCCCGCCGCAAATATTCTCACCGATTCTCTCACCGGAGCACTTGCCAGGTATTTTCGAACAACATGTTCACTACCACCCGGCTCATCCGTTATATGTATTTCAACAGGCAGGTCCATTTCATTGCCTGCTTGCCGAATCTTTTGAACCAGGGGCTCCGGATCCATCGCTTTTCCGGCTGCCGGATTCACCACAAACAAATTCTTCATTCACTTCTCCCGCAAAGAACAGTCGACTATTTTAAATTATACTATAATTTAGTCCTTTATAAAACGGCGAAATCTTGCTATAATAGAAAAGATTTGTGGAGACGTATCGAAGTGGTCATAACGAGCCGCACTCGAAATGCGGTCACCCGCAAGGGTGCGTGGGTTCGAATCCCACCGTCTCCGCCAAAAGGCCCGAGGATTATTCCTTCGGGCCTTTCTCTTATAGCAATCATCTATCTGCGAATTATGTGGCTCTTGCTCTCGTTGATTGTGGCGCATCACAAATATTCTTTATTTTTTTAGTTATTTTCGATAAATTACGTGCATTCTTTGAAAAAATGGTATAATATCATGTACGTAGTCATTTTTAGGGAGGTGAACACCATTCTTACACTCGATCGAATCTATCAAGCCGCTCACAATCTCAACGGGGTAATCCGTGAGACAGAGATTGTTCCGGCCCATTTATTGGCTCCAGGCACACCTCTGTATTTGAAAACAGAAAATCTGCAAATAACGGGTTCATTTAAAATCCGGGGCTCCCACTTTAAGATTTCCATGCTAACGGAACAAGAAAAAAGCAAGGGTGTCATCGCTTGCTCTGCCGGAAACCATGCTCAGGGGGTTGCTTTAGCGGCAGCAAAAAATCACATTCAATCCACCATTTTTCTTCCTAGCACAGCGCCCATCTCCAAGATTGAGGCCACCAGAAGCTATGGTGCAGAAATAAAATTGAT
>CALFUG010000044.1 GCA_937928455.1 uncultured Clostridia bacterium | reverse complement strand
AAGCTTCAAAGGTAACAGAAAACCTTAGAAAAGCTCCGGCATCATCCCAGGGGACCAAGGAAACAGAAGTCTCTTCAATAATGTATCGAGAAGCCTCTTGGGCTGAGTTGAATGTTCGTCCACCCCGAGTACCCTTCGGCGCTTTGGCATACAGGAAGAAAGAGCCCTTTGGCTTTTCCACCTGAAATCCTATTTCATTCAATGCGGGCACCAGTTTATCGAACCTTCTGGAATATTTTTCCCGGATATCTTCCGTGATGCCTGGATGGTTCATTGCATAGATTCCCGCCTTTTGAATGGCCCGAAATTGTCCGGAATCCGAATTGTCCTTCACCGTGCCATAGGCTTGAATAACCAAGGGATTTCCCACAGCAAAAGCCATGCGCCAACCCGTCATATTGTATGCTTTCGACAGAGAATGAAGCTCCACACCTACATCCATGGCCCCGTCTACCGACAAGAAACTAAGGGGTTTTTCTCCATCATAGGTTAGATTGGCATAGGCAGAATCTGCTACCACTAGGATACGATGTTCTTTGGCAAATTTCACCACCTTTTTATAAAATTCTTGGGTGGCCACTTGTCCTGTGGGGTTGTTGGGGTAGTTAATATATAATAACTTGGCGCGTTCCAACAAGGATGGCGACACTTGCTCCAACTCCGGGAAAAAATGATTTTCCGGAGTGAGTGGCAGGTTCACCACTTGTCCTCCCATATACTGGGTCCAGGTAGACATTACCGGATATCCGGGAACCGTGGCCAGGGTCACATCTCCGGGGTTGATAAAGCAGGCAGGAAGCATGGCCAATATAGGCTTTGACCCAATTCCATGTAGAACATGCTTTTCGGGATTCAACCCGGATACCCCAAAAACATTTTCCATATATGCACAAGCAGCTTCGTTGAATTCCGGTATACCGTTATCGGAATAAAACCGGTTTTCCGGTTTCCCCGCTTCTTTTCTCAACACCTCTACAATCTCCTCCGATGCTGCCGTATCCGGCTCTCCCACCCCCATATCAATCATGGTGCGATGGGGATTCTTTCGTAAAGCCTCTTCCTTGGCCTTTTTAATCATAGCAAACTTATAGATAGTGGTATCCTTCCCAAAGGATTCTCCCCCGATTCTTTCTGCAAACATTTTTTGTATCATCTACTTAAAATCTCCTCTCCAAAATCTCTATTCAAAAATCATCGTCGCAAAATAGTCTTCCGGCCGCTCTTCTCTTCGAATCAGCTGTGGTGTTTCATCTTCTCTCCATAGTATTTCTTTGGACCGCAGCTTTCCATTGTAATTGTATCCCATGGCATATCCATGTGCCCCCGTATCATGAATCACCACCAAATCTCCTTTCTCCACCGCCGGTAGATATCGATCCTTGGCAAACTTGTCATTATTCTCACAGAGACCTCCCGTTACATCATACATGTATTCATGAGGAAGGTTTTCTTTCCCCATGACGGTGATGTGATGGTAAGCTCCATACATGGCCGGACGCATCAAATCTGCGGCACAAGCATCCAAGCCTACATAATCTTTGTGAATGTGCTTCATATGAAGGACTTTGGAAACCAGGCATCCATAAGGCCCTAGTACAAATCGCCCCAGCTCCGTAAAAATTGCGATGTCACCCATCCCCTGGGGCACCAGAATATCTTCATATGCTTCTTTTACCCCTAGGCCTACTTTCATAATATCCGTTGCTTCCTGATGGGGTTGATACGGTATCCCTACTCCTCCGGACAAATTGATAAACCCAATGTGAACCCCCGTTTCATTCCGTAATTCAACGGCGGTTTGGAATAGGACCCTTGCTAACTTGGGATAATATTCATTGGCAACGGTATTACTGGCCAAAAAAGCATGGATTCCAAACTCTCGGACTCCTTTTTCTTTCAGCTGAATAAAACCCTGGGTTAACTGTTCTCGAGTAAAACCATACTTGGCTTCTCGCGGGGTATCCATAATGGCATTGTTTACCACAAAATCCCCTCCCGGATTGTAACGACAAGATATAGTCTCCGGAATCCCGGCTACCTCTTCCAGAAATTCAATATGACTCATATCATCCAAATTAATATATGCATTCAATTTCTTGGCCAACTGAAAATCTTTAG
>CALFUG010000043.1 GCA_937928455.1 uncultured Clostridia bacterium | reverse complement strand
CAATCAATCCCGAAGTCTTTGGAATCAAACTCATTATGGCCTTTAACGTGGTGCTTTTACCCGCCCCGTTGGCCCCGATAAGGGAAATGATTTTTTGATCCGGCACTTCCAGGCTCACTCCTCGAAGGGCATGAATCCCTCCATAATGAATGTTCAGATTTTCTATTTTCAGCATTAGTCATCCACCCCCAGATATGCCTCGATTACTTTGGGATCCTTTTGAATTTCTTTGGGTGTCCCCTGGGCAATCAGTTTCCCATAATCCAACACGTAGATTCTTTCACAAATCCCCATGACCACCTGCATATGATGCTCAATCATTAAAATGGAAAGGTCAAAATCATCTCGAATTCTACCTACAAAACGCATCAGCTCATCGGATTCCTGAGGATTCATCCCCGCCGCCGGCTCATCCAACAACAACATTTTTGGCTCCGTAGCCAGGGCCCTGGCAATCTCTATGTGACGTTGCTTCCCATAAGGAAGGGAAGATGCCACTGCGTCTTTCACATCCGCCAGATCCAGGATGGAAAGAAGTCGCATGGTCTCATCCCGCATGGCTTTTTCTTCCTTGTGGTTGATTTTAAGGGTGGCAGCCAACCAATTGGACTTCAGTTTAACATGCTGGGCAATTAATACGTTTTCATATACCGTCAGTTCTTTGAATAGTCGTATGTTTTGAAAGGTTCGAGCCACCTTCATTTTCGTGATTTTATCCGGGGTTAAAACTTTGGCTTTGCTATATTTCCCCTTGTTTTCTCCCGCATAAAGCTCTTTCATCTTGCCTTGGGGATAGTTGGACACAATCATTTCTCCGTTAAGATAAATGGCGCCATTGGTGGGAGGATATACTCCGGTGATGACATTGAATGCCGTGGTTTTTCCGGCCCCGTTGGGACCGATCAACCCCACAATTTCCCCTCGATTCACGTCCATATTTAAATTGTTTAAAGCGACGACGCCACCAAATTGCATGGTTGCATCCGCCACGCGAAGCACATTGGGCTTTTCCGTTGCATTATTCTGCATCCGAATCCACCTCCTTCTGCTTCAGCTTTTCTTCCCGGCGAACTTCTCTCCCGGCAGCTCTTCCTGCCTTGTCCACCGCGCGGCCTTCTCTTTTTATTTTTCTTTTGTCCCGATTTTCTATCTTGTACTCTCCCCGGACCAGTTTACGCCATCGCCAAGGCCACTTCCGGAAGAAATTATATATCCCATCCCAGGAAAATTCCTTTCGCCCCATGAGGCCCTTTCTCCAAAAGAGAACCACCATCATCAAGAGCAAACTGAAAATTACCATACGTAAACCCGGTCGGAAAATGGGAATGGCCCAGGTCCCGATATAGTGAGGTACGTCAAACCAACGGAGCAGCTCTTTTCCAAAGGAAATCAAGAAGGCGGAAATTACGGTTCCTGTAACACTTCCCAGCCCCCCCAGGACGATAATCAACAACAATTCATAAGTGACCATAATCTTAAACTGATTGGTGTCAATAGCCGTCAGATGCACCGCCAATAGTCCTCCTCCAATTCCTGCAAAGAAAGCAGAAATCACAAAGGACATTTCCTTGTGCTTGAATAGGTTGATACCCATGGCCTCTGCCGCAATTTCATCCTCTCGAATGGCTTTGAACGCCCTTCCATAAGAGGACTTAATCAGCAAAACCATGAAAGCAATGCCAGCAGCGGAGATTAATACCGGGGTAAACAGCGTTTCGTATCCCGGGATGCTTTTTAATCCCAGGGATCCATTGGTAATGGGCCAAAGCTGATTATTGGCAATGAGAGCCCGAACGATTTCGGAAAACCCCAGGGTGGCAATGGCCAAATAGTCGCTCTTTAACCGCAGCACCGGTGCCCCGATTAAAGCCGCAAAGGCTGCCGCCAGCAACCCACCCATGATCAAAGACGTGGCAAAAGACAATTCCACGTTTACAATCTTTTCACTCATAGGCACCAAGTAAAATACGTTGGCCCGTGATTCAAATGGTATGGTGAAGACACCCACCGAATAGGCCCCGATGGCCATAAAACCGGCTTGCCCCAATGAGAACACTCCGGTAAACCCGTTAACCAGGTTCATGGAAACCCCAATCAATGCATATATGACGGAGATTCGAACGATACGAACCGTATATGAAGTCCCAATCATTCCCTGGTCCAACATGTACGTAAGGGCCACGCAACCCAGTACCAGCAGAATGGTTAGAATCATTTTTGTCTTTTTACTTAATAGTTTGTATTGAAAATCCATAGGCATCACACTTTCTCTGCAATCTTCTCGCCCAAAAGTCCGGTGGGGCGGAAGAGCAGCATTATGATTAGCAATACAAAGGTAAAGGCATCGCTGTATCCGGTCATGGCGGGAAATGCCGCCACTAAGAAGGTTTCCGCTAGCCCGATAATAAATCCACCGATGACAGCTCCCGGTATATTACCGATACCGCCCAATACAGCGGCCACGAAACATTTCAAGCCCGGCATAAATCCACTGAAGGGATACACCATGGGTCTGGGAGAGAAATATAGGATGGCACTGATGGCTGCCAGGGAACATCCGATGACAAAGGTGATGGTAATGATTCGATTGATTTCAATCCCCATCAGTTTGGCCGCTTCAAAGTCCTTGGATACGGCTCTCATGGCCATTCCCGTCTTGGTATTGTTCACAAGATACATCAGCACAAACAAAAGGACCAAGGTCACAATGGGTGTGATGAAGGTCACAATGGGTGCGGAAACCGGACCCAACTGATACACCTTTTGTAAGAATCCCAGTTCCGGAAATGCACGAGGAAGTCCTGTGAATAGATAGGTAGCCGAGTTAACCAAGAGATAGGACACTCCGATGGCCGATATCATAATGGACATTCTGGGAGACTCTCGTAATGGCTTATATGCCGCCCGTTCGATGGCCACTCCCAAAAGAACGGTAACAAGAACCACAAATAAGATGGCGATATACCAAGGCATCCCGAAGGATGAAACGGCAAAAATAGTAAAATACCCTGCCATCATGAAAATATCTCCATGGGCAAAGTTGATCAGTCGCAGGATTCCGTACACCATGGTGTATCCAATGGCAATCAGCGCATATGCCGATCCCAAGGAGACTCCGGTAACGCAATTCTGAAAAAAGGTTATGGCGTCCATACGTTTCTCCAATACGTTAGATTTAAGTCATTCCCCCTGGTGTCAATTTGTCAAAAATAGAGCAGGAGAAGGAACCTCCTCCTGCCCATCTCATGTTCGTCTCAAGTGTCTCGATAATATATTCCTAGTCGACAGTTACCGCCTGCAAGAATACGAATTCTCCGTTTTCTACGGTCTTGATTACAGCCATATTCTTTTGGGCATCTCCTAGGGTATCAAAGGTTACGGTACCCGTAACGCCCTCAAAGTTATCGGTTTCATTCAAAGCGGCTTGGATAGATGCTCCATCAGTAGCTCCGGCTCTTTCAATGGCATCCAGCGCAACCATGTACGCATCATATCCCAATGCGGATACAGCGGGTACCGGTGTGTAATAAGCCTGAGAGAATCCATCTACGAAATCCTTAGCCAGTTGGCTGGAATCCGCTAACCCTGCATCAAAGAAAGTGGACAGTACAATACCTTCCGCATCTGCACCGGCATTTTCAACGATGGTAATATTTTCCCAAGTGTCTCCACCCATGATGGTGGCTTCAATTCCAAGAGCTCTGGCTTGCTTAATAATCAGCGGAGCCGTTGTGATGGAAGACGGTGCAAAGATAACATCCGGGTTCGCTGCTTTGACATTCTGCAAAATCGCATTGAAGTCTGCTTGATTCTGTTGGAATGTTTGGTTGACAACGATAGCACCATCATCTCCGGTCAGGTCTTTAAATGCTTCCATAAAGAAGTTTCCAAGGCCTGTGGAATAATCGTCACCCAACTGGGTAATAACAGCAGCTGTGCTGGCTCCTTGCTGAACCGCAAAGTTGGCCATAACCGTTCCTTGGAATGGATCCAGGAAGCAAACACGGAAATACCATTCATTGGCGCTGGTAACCTGCGGGTTAGTGCAGGAAGCTCCGATTGCGGGAATTCCGGCATCTGAGAAAACTTCACCGGCAGCAATGGATACGCCAGAACCATAAGAACCAATCACAGCAACCACGCCCTGGTCAATCAGGTAGTTGGCAGCCGTAACAGCCATGGTTTTATCCGACTGATTGTCCGATACTACCAACTCTACGGTATACTCTACATCCCCGATCATCACCGTGGGTTTTACAGTATTGGCATACATGATGCCATCTACTTCTTGTTGTCCGCCGCCACCGTTCTCACCGGTCAAGGGCTCGAACACCCCGATTTTGATGATGTTTTCGGTCTCAGCACCTTCTTCGCCGCCGCCACCGCATCCTACTGCAAATACAGAGAAGACTAGCAAAAGGGCCAGCAGCAATGAAATCTTTTTCATAATCGTTTTTCCTCCTTCGATACGCATGTCAATAAAATTTAGATACACATTTGACAAGAACAAAATTACCCTTCTAATTATATATGTTTTTGGGTAAAAGTAAAGACTTTCACTCCGGTTTTTAACGGCTTTCAACCCTTTCCCCGTTTTGTCCCCATAGCCTCTAGAAAGTCCTCCAACTGAGAAAGATGGCTAATTTCGTTGACCCTTCTTTTCATTTCCGAGGCGCCGGACAAACCTTTCACATACCATCCGATGTGCTTTCGCATTTCCCGGATCGCAGAATAGTCTCCTTTGAATTGCACCAACATGGACAGCTGGCGTAGCATGGTTTCCTTTTTCTCCTCTAAAGTGGGAGGATCCGGAGGAACCATTCCCTTCCACGCCGCCACGCACTCCCTGAAAATCCATGGATTCCCCAAAGCTCCTCTGGCAATCATCACATAGTCCACCCCGGTTTCTTCCATCATGCGAAGAGCATCCCGGGAAGAAAACACGTCCCCGCTACCAATGACAGGAATGGAAAGAGCTTTTTTCACTCGGGCGATTTCATCCCACTTCGCCTTACCGGAATAGAATTGATCTCTTGTTCTGCCATGAATCGCTACGGCACTGCCACCGGCTAATTCCACGGCTTTGGCTACCTCCATACAGTTGATGGAATCTCCATCCCACCCTAACCGCATCTTTACCGTTACCGGCTTGGCGCTATGCTTCACCGCTTCTTCCACCAACCGAAATGCCAGTCCGGGATTTTTCATCAACGCACTTCCCTCGCCGTTCTTTACTACCTTCGGAACCGGACATCCCATATTGATGTCCAATAGCACGTGGTCCCGGGGATTCAATTTTTCCGCCGTAAAAGCCATAATTTCAGGTTCGGATCCAAAGATTTGATAAGCTACCGGTTTTTCCTCTTCTTCTACATGGAGCAGAACCTCTGTACCCCGATCTCCATAATATAGACCTTTCCCACTGATCATTTCGGAATAAACCAAAGAAGCCCCTTGCTGTCGAACCAGTCGGCGAAAGGGGCTGTCGGTAATGCCAGCTAAAGGCGCCATCAGAAATGGATTTTCCAACACCAAATTTCCTATTTTTTTCATAAAAGTATTATACCAAAAAATCTTCCCCCAGGGAAGATTTGTCCGTTTGGTAAATATAACAATGTACCACCTTGCAGCGTTTTCTCGCTTTAGTGATACCCGAAATTTAAGGACGGTACTGGAGCATACATATCATACTCCCATTCCGTTTCCTTATCCGTTATCTTATCCTCATTTTGAGTTCCTTGGGCTTTGTCCAAAGAAACCATTTTTTCTTTTTCTTCTCTCTTGGGATCCATCTCAACCTCGATTTTTCGCTTTATCTCATTAAAGGTATATCTCTATGAAGCGATACTACCATAGGCCGCATCCTTTGTCAACCCTTAACTTCATCCGCTGTAGACGAGTCTGCCATCTTCATCCACAACAAAAAAGGATACCATTCCGTATCCTTTTCATCATTCTTAACATCTCTTCTTATTTATTTGGCAAACTTCTTTGGCCGATTCTTCTCATAGATGATTTCCAGCCCTTCCAAAGACAACAATTTGTCCACATGATCGATGCATTGCAGTCCGCTTTCGATGAGAGTGGCAAGACCTCCCGTGGCAATCACCACCGGCGGTTTGGAAGCGCCCAGTTCTATGAGCTCCTTTTTCATTTTTTCCACGATGAACTCCACCATACCCATATGGCCATACACCAATCCGGATTGCATAGATTCGATGGTGTTTCGACAGATGGCATGGCCCGGATCCTCCAGTTCTACCTTGGGCAGCTTGGCCGTTTTTTCAAAAAGGGCTTCGGAAGCGATTTTCAATCCCGGTGCAATGGTTCCGCCCAAGTACTCCGAGTCCTCGGTAACGGCACAAAAGGTGGTGGCGGTGCCAAAGTCAATGATAATTAAAGGTCCCCCATATTTGGCCAGAGCGGCAACCGCATTCACAATCCGGTCGGCCCCCACTTGCTTGGGATTGTCGTACTTAATCTTAAGACCGGTCTTCACACCGGGCTCAATGACAATAGCACGGCGGTTAAAATACTTCATGGAAAGATGCTGCAGGGTATACAGCATGGAAGGAACTACCGTGGATATGATCACATCTTCAATGTCCTCTAAAGACAATCCTTCATAGGCAAAAAATTGACTGATAATCATTCCGAACTCGTCCGCTGTCTTACCGTTATCGGTTTCGATACGCCAACTTTGGATTAATTCACGTTCCTGAAAGGCACCCAATACAATATTGGTATTGCCCACATCAAAAGCTAGTAGCATGGCTTTTTCTCCTTTGCTCTGCATCTAATAAAGGCGGAAAGCACCCTGTCCATGGGGTGCTTTCTGTATATTTTATCCAACTATTTCAAGGTTACCAGCACATCTCCGGAGTTCACGGACGCGCCCTTGGCTACCGGAACTGTGTCCACGGTACCATCCCCAGGAGCCATGATTTCGTTTTCCATTTTCATGGCTTCCAAAATCAACAACACGTCTCCGTTTTTCACGGCTTGACCCGGGGTAACTTTCACATCCAAAACCGTTCCCGGCATGGGTGATGTCACGGTCTGTGCGCCAGCAGCTGCGGCCGGAGCCGGTGCTGCCGCTGGGGCAGGAGCCGGTGCAGGCGCTGCGGCCGGAGCCGGTGCTACGGCGGGAGCCGGTGCTGCTGCCGGAGCCGATGGAGCTCCACCCATTTCTTCTACTTCTACCTGATAGGTCGTTCCATTTACTACGATGTTATATTTTTTCATTGCTCGTTTCTCCTTACCTATTATTCTCTATCTTTTTCTACTGGCGATGGCATCCTGTTGACCTGCAACACTCCAAGCCAATGCCGGGCCTGCTGTTCTGTTAATTTTTCGAACCACCAAATTGCTGGCAACACCACTTCCCTCTAGCGCGGCGATGGCCGCTGTGATGACCGCAATCAACGGCCCGGAGTCCTGTTCCGTGGTTGCTGCAGCAACAGGGGGAGCCGGAGCGATCTCTGTTTTCGCTGCCACCGGTTCCTTGTCTTTCTTATGTGGATTCTCAATGAGACGGTCCATGATGACAATGATTAAAGCCAGTAGAATCAGAATGACAAAGGTAATTCCCATTCCTATCAAAGTGGTGACTCCACCACCAATCATTTTTTCACCCATGGTCAACCCCGTAAAGAGTTCCGGATCTGCAAATCGTTCCATCAAGGATATATGTTCCATAATTGCCTCCTCCCTCTATAGTGGTATATTTCCATGCTTTTTCGCCGGCAAAGATTGTCTCTTGGAGCTCAGCATGTCAAAAGCATTGATAACACGTTGTCTGGCAGTAGCAGGTTCGATGACATCATCTACGTATCCCATTTCCGCCGCCCGGTAAGGATTATTAAACATCTCTTCGTATTCGGAGATTTTTTCATCTCTCTTGGCGATGGGGTCGTCCGCAGCGGCAATATCATTCTTAAACACAATATTAGCGGCACCGGAAGCACCCATAACGGCAATCTGCGCGGAAGGCCATGCCAATACCATATCTGCCCCCAGTTCACGACAGCACATTCCGATGTAGGCTCCCCCGTAAGCTTTTCTCAAAATCATGGTCACCTTTGGAACGGTGGCTTCGCTATATGCGTATAGCAATTTGGCACCATGCCTGATGATACCACCATGTTCCTGGGCGGTTCCCGGCAGGAATCCCGGAACGTCCACTAATGTCAGCATGGGAATATTGAAAGCATCGCATCTTCGAATGAAACGTGCGGCTTTGTCGGAGGCATTGATATCCAGGCACCCGGCTGCCACCTTAGGCTGATTGGCGATTACACCCACGGTTTCTCCATTCATTCGGATGAAACAGGTAACGATGTTTTTTGCATAGTATGGCATAACGTCATATAACTTTCCATCATCCGCAAGCCCACGAACCACGTCATATACGTCATAGGCTTTATTGGGATTGTCCGGAATGATTTCTTCGAATTCCGGAATCAATCGGTTAGGGTCGTCATTGGTGGCCACGGTGGGAACTTTTTCCATATTGTTTGAGGGAAGATAGCTTAACAACTCTCTCACATCTTGAAGGGTGCTGGTGTCATCTCTGCCAAAGAAATGAGCCACTCCGGAGATGGAGTTGTGAGCCATAGCACCACCCAAAGCTTCTGCGGAGATATCTTCTCCCGTAACAGTTTTAATGACCTGAGGACCGGTGATGAACATTTGGCTTGTCTTATCCACCATAAATACAAAGTCTGTAATGGCCGGAGAATATACGGCGCCACCGGCACAAGGTCCCATGATGACCGAAATCTGGGGTACCACGCCGGAACTGATGGTATTGTTGTAGAAAATCTTTGCAAAACCGGAAAGGGAGTTGACGCCTTCTTGAATTCTGGCACCACCGGAGTCGTTAATCCCGATACAGGGAGCACCCATTTTCAACGCTAGGTTCTGTACCTTGACGATTTTCTCTGCGTGATATTCACCCAGAGAACCGCCCAAAACCGTAAAATCCTGTGCGAAAGCAAATACAAGACGACCATTGACTTGGCCATACCCGGTGACGACACCGTCTCCCGGAAATTTCTTATCCGGCATGTCGAAATTATTACAACGATGGGACACAAATGTATCGATTTCAACGAAGCTTCCTTCGTCGAATAAGATATCGAGTCGTTCCCTGGCAGTCAGCTTGTTGCTTTTGTGCTGGGCCTCGATTCTTTTCGGACCCCCGCCCTGAGCAATCTGCCCTTTTAGAGTACGGAGTTCTTCAAGCTTGTTCATTATTGGTTTCCTCCTTGAAATATTGGACTGTTTTTGTTGGAATTGGTGACAAACGCACCGCATATACTATAACCCATGCTAAGTGAATAATCAAGGGTTTCTGCCTTGTATACATCATTCATTTTCATGTTGCGGTAGGGGGTTCTCTCAGATAATCACTCTCTCCAATCTCTTCAATGCCAGTGCAATGGTCAGCCCCGGCACCACCCGGTTCCCCGTGATTTCTACTCCCAAAATATCGTTAATTTTCTTCAGACGATATTGTACCGTGTTGGTATGAATGCCCATGAATTCGCTGGTCTTTGCACTGTTCATCCCCGCATCCAGCACGAAGGTTTCCAATGTTTCCAACAGCTGTTTTCCTTTGTTGCTATTCTTCTCGTTAAACACATCCAGAAGTTCCATATAATTCTTTTTCACATACCCACCTTGCAGCTGAATGTTAATACAATTACTCACTAATGTGAGCTCATACTTGGTGAATACTCGCTTGTATGGAAATACGTTCTGTACAAAAGACCAGGACTCGCTCACGAGACGGAAGGCATCACCGGCACCCTCGATACCGTCTACTCCCGTAACATGGAAAATACGAACGGCTTTATTTTCTTTCAGGTTGTTGAAAAGGTTGACACAACTCATCTTGGCGGAAACTTGGTCTTCATCCCCACTATTCTCCCGGGAGACAATCATGCCATAGGTTTCCTCCCCTTCGTTGAGGCGAATCAACGAAAGCCCACTGTCGCTCTCAAAGTCCGCCAGCACTTCTCCGCTCATTACTTTTTCGATTCCCCGGGCAAAAAACACGCTGATGATATCCTGGGGCCGAATCCCGGCTTCCTCTTTCAACGTATAGGCCAAAGATTTATTGCCTCGCATCAAAGCCTTGATGAATTCCGCTTTGGCATCTCGTTCCGGGGTATATTTCCACATTCCCATAGCTAGCTCGATGATTTCCGCCAGCTTGGTAATCTCCGCTGCCGTATAGGAATCCTCGTTGTCCACAATAAACATGAAGTACTTGTCTCCACTGATGGTCACCGGTCCCCAATATGTCAGCACCCCGTTCACATCCAGAAGGGTATATACCGAGGATTGTTCTACGTCATTTTCTCTGGCTCTCCCCAGGCTGATGGCATCCGCAATGGTGGTGCGATATCTGGTTTCTACCGTCAGAATGGGATTGAAGTCCTCGGACAACAACACCACCTGAAACTCATTTTTAATGGCAGCTTCTCGAAGTGCATCCTGAAAGCTGGCATGCTTTTCAAAGTTCAAAAGGTGAGACACTGTATTGTTGATTAACCGATTGCCAAACTCGTCTTCATTGACAATGGCGCTCATGACCACCGTAATCACATCTCCCGGCGTGGGTATGTTCCGATTGGCCATTTGAATCAACGGAAACCCTAGTCGTTCGGCCTCAGAAATAACTGGAGGCATCAATTTTTTTACCACGCTTCCCACGTGAAATACACAAAGGCCTACTGCTTTTGCCTTGCTCAATTGACGAATGACCGCCTTTTGCTTTTCCGGATCATCTTTGGCTCCAAAGAACCCGGTCAGTACCAGATCTCCGGAATGGGCCATGTACTTGGCCACCTCTTCCTCCTCTGAAGACTCCAGCATGGAAAGGGATCGAATCACCTGATCCAAATTCCCTTTACCGGCTAGCAACTTGGCATCTTTAAAAACATCCATCTCCAAGCACTTGTCCAATTTCAGTTTCATGGCTAATCCTCTTTCTTCTTCCCCTTGCCGATGCTATCCTGCTTGCCTTTCCCTTTGGCGTTTTCACTTAACGTATATCTTCGGCCCCCTTCCCTTTTGGTCAAGGGCTTGGACCG
>CALFUG010000042.1 GCA_937928455.1 uncultured Clostridia bacterium | reverse complement strand
CCAGCGCCTCCCCTTACAATAAGAACTCTCTTTTTTTCGTTAGTTACGGAATCCGCCATATCCAATGCTTTCTCATAGCAAAGCTTCTGGTCATCAATCAAAATAAATTCTGGTTTTCCTTGTACCATTGAAACCAAGCTATTCGCCAGATTTTTGGAAGGACGAATTTTGCCCGCCTCTATCCGATAGAGGACCTCTTTGCTATCTCCGTGTTTGATAAAACGCTTAATAAAATCCCGTAGCTTCTCGTTATCATCCATCAAAAATGCCGGTGATTTTTCCAAATACTCTCCATAGAATTCGTTTTGGATCACAGGCATATCAATATCTTCTATATAATTATGGAGGTAAGCACAGGGGTATAGTCCGATGCTTTCTTCTTGAATCGTAGTGTTGTAATCTTCCATATAGGTCTTGTAGGACCAGGCTTGATAAGAGGGATGAAGCACATTTCCAAACTTTGCTACAGATACGGTGGCATCCATAGTAGTTATATCTGCTCTATCCCATTGTTTCAGCTCAACAATGACAATATTGCTGTCGTCATTTTCGTCATACCCGGACACGATAAAATCAATTCTCCGACCTGTTTGAGGAATGTTGTACTCAATGGCAATTCCCGAATTGTCTGGGATGTTGGGGTCATCTAATATATTTCTCATATGCTGAAGAGAAACTCGCCATGAGTTCAGTTCGGAAGAGCCCACTCTCCGCCCCATTTTCTGTTTTAACTGATCTGCTACAATTTTGGAAATTTGGTTGTCCCTTACATGCAGCATGAAGTCTTTTTTCTCTTCCGCGTATACCAGCATCCTATAACTCCGTGTATTTTTCTTTTTTACCAAAGGCTTTATCTGCCGGATACTTCTTCTGGTTGATTGTCAGCTTGTCCATCACAATTTGGTCCAGATCTAACCCTGTAGATTCTGCAAACAGAACGGCATAAATCAGAACATCCGCTAGTTCTTCCTTCATTTGTGTTAGCCTCTTGCTTACGGATTCTTCTGAAGTAGACCACTGAAAGTTCTCCAGAAGTTCCGCTGCTTCCAATGAAAGAGAGATTGCCAAATCCTTGGGATTGTGATATTGTTTCCAATCCCTATCGTTTCGGAATTTGATAATCTCTTTTAAGGTTTCCTCTTTCATGTTGAACTCCCGGGTAAGTTCGCTATTATTTTTGGTATAAAAAAAACAAGCCTTCCTCTTATCGATAATGAAACATTGACGCCAGCCGACAGCCGTTGATTGTTTTAGTTGTCGGAAATTGTCATATAATTCATTATATTCCTCTTGATGATTTTTCTCAATACAAAGGTTGATTTTTCAAGCAGAAAATGGCAAATCTGAACAATGTAATGTAAGGTTTTGCAACAAAATGGTAATAATCCGTTCATCAAGTAAAAACACTTGGCCAATGGCATGCCAAGTGTCTACATTATTGAGCGAATCTAATGGTTCTAATCATTATAATCAATTACTAATCATTAGAACGCCTGCTGTCAAGAAATTACATCCTGCCCCACTTCATTTCCTTGCCTTCTTCATCGTATTTTTTTCTTTTTCCCGTCAAGGTTTCTATTTGGATACGATAGATGTTCGTTCGTGGCTCCCCTGATTTCACAGCATGATCAAAATAGTCCATTTTCTCCGGCGTATATTTTTCGCATATCAATCGTAAAGCCAATACCTTCTCTTCCAAATCCTTTACTTCAGTGATTGTTCCCGTAACAACGGCGGACTCAAACTGGGTAGTAAACACACTGCTGATTAACTGAATGGTCTTCTCATTGTCTTGAACCATTTCATCCAACTCTTCTTTGGAATATAGATCCGGAACTTGTACTTCCCCTACAAAAACCACCCTTACCTTCCCCACTTTCGATAACAAGTCCACTTTCCTGCCTTCTTTCGCAGAATGGAAATATAGGACGTCTCCATCCCGTACTATGGAAAGGGGAATGCTATAGGGGACTTCCGAGCCATCATCAAAAATGGATACCACTCCATACTTTGCCTTGTCGATAACCGCTTCTGCAAATTCTCGGTTCATCTCCCGGTCTTTTCTTCTCATGTTATCTCTCCGCCTCCTATAACCCGACACTTTTTCTAATACTATTATCTTTGCATTTCGCTCCAGTATTTGCAAGTAAATTAAAACCCGGATCTTTCATGAAAATCCGGGTTTATTGGCGATAGGTTGGAGTTCTGCTAGGGTGGTGGTTGCAGAAATTACACTTCACCTTCGCCAAGGATTTCTTTATTATGCTGACCTAAATCCGGAGCCAGCCTGTTGAGATCAACCTGATAATTCTTGGTCTTAATGGGATTTCCCGGAGACTTCACAGGTCCAATGTCGGGATAATCCACCGTCACTACCATATCCCTAGCCAGCACCTGCTCGTTTTCCATGACGTCCTTAATGTTATTGACAGGTCCGCAAGGAACGCCGGCCTCTTCTAGAATCGTAATCCACTCTTTGGTGGTTTTTTCTTTCAATACGGAAGCAATAATGGCATAAAGCTGATCATGGTTCTCGTTTCTCAAATCATTGGTAACGTACTTCTCGTCCTTTTCCAATTCCGGATGTCCAATGACTTGACACAAAACACCCCACTGTTTTTCGTTACCGGCACATACAATCAAATATCCGTCGCTACTGGGATACATTTCAAAAGGAGTAATGGATGCGTGACGATTTCCCGCCGGCTTAGGGATTTCTCCCGATGCATAGTAGCGAATCATAATGTTTTCTAATAGAGCTACTTGGCAATCCAGCATAGCAACATCCAAACGGTCTCCCTGATTGGTATGTTCTCTAGCATACAAATCCGCAACAATACCAATGGCCAAATACAGTCCTGCCGCCAGATCACCAATGGAAATCCCTACCCGTGTCGGTACCGAGTCTGGGCTGCTGCCGGTTACGCTCATCAGTCCCCCGTATCCTTGAACCACTAAGTCAAAGGCGGCCTTCTCCCGGTAGGGGCCGGTATGTCCAAATCCCGTCAGAGAAGCAAATATTAACCTCGGGTTAATAGAGTCTACCCACTCTTGGGTGATGCCCCACTTATCCAAAACTCCCGGACGGAAGTTGTCTACCATCACGTCGGCTTCCCGAATCAACTCCGCCAACTTCTCTTTCGCCCCCTCCTCTTTAAGGTTTAGAATTACGGATTTCTTCCCCCGGTTCACGCTGAGGAAATAACCACTCTTATCTCCCATCAAGGGGCCCCATCTTCTGGCATCGTCCCCAGTTCCTGGCTGTTCCACTTTTATCACTTCCGCCCCTAAATCCGACAAAATCATGGTGGCAAAGGGTGCGGCCAAATTTCTGGATAAATCGATTACTTTAATTCCTTCTAGCATTTTGTTTCTCATTTTTCTCACCTATTATTGTTTATAGTGGTATATTTGAATGTTTCTTATAGGGTGTTGGAATATCCTTATCCGCCAGAATGTCTAGGTATGCGATTAGCTTCTGACGAAGCCTAGATGGATCAATAATGTCGTCTACAATGCCATACTCCGCTGCTTTATAAGGATTCAGATATTCTTCCTCATAGGCTGCAATCATTTCTCGACGTTTTTCTTCTTTATTGTCTGCCTTTTCGATTTCCTGCTTGAATACGATATTGGCCGCTCCTTCTGCTCCCATCACCGCAATCTCCGCAGTGGGGAAAGCCACTACGAAGTCGGCTCCCAGCCCTTTCCCACACATGGCAGAATAGGCTCCCCCATAATCTTTGCGAACTACAATCTTGATTTTCGGTACAGTGGCCTCGGAGTAAGAAAACAACATTTTCGCACCGTTTCGAATGATTCCGTTGTGCTCCTGACTTACTCCCGGTAAATAGCCGGGGCAATCTGCAAAGGTCAGAAGGGGAATATTAAAGGAGTCACAGAACCTGACAAATCGGGCAGCTTTCCAAGAAGCATCGATATCGATGCAACCTGCCAATACTTTCGGTTGATTAGCCACGATCCCCACGGTTTTCCCCTTCATACGAGCAAATCCCACCACCATGTTTCTGGCAAATCCTTCCTGAACTTCAAAGAAGTCTCCGTTATCTACGGTAGCCCGGATGATATCTTTCATGTCATATCCTTTGTTGGGCCCATCCGGAAGAATGTCTTTCACTTGAGGAATGAGGCGTTCCACAGGATCTTCGCATAAGTATTCTGGCGGCTTTTCTTTGCTGTTGGCCGGCAAAAAAGATAGAAGTCGTCGGGTCAATTGAAAAGCCTCTTCTTCGGAATTCACCACAAAATGAGCCAGGCCTGTTTTTGTTCCGTGGACCGTGCTTCCGCCCAACTGATCAAAGGTTACTTCCTCTCCCGTTACTGCTTTGATGACGGCAGGCCCCGTAATAAACATCTTGCCGGTAGGATTCACGATAATGATAAAATCTGTCAAGGCCGCCGCATAGGCGGTACCGCCGGCACTGGTTCCCATAATCACAGTAATTTGAGGAATCCAACCGGAGGCAACGCTGGTTTTTCCAAATACCGAGCAGTACCCATGGAGACCCGCCACCCCTTCTTGTATGCGAGCCCCTGCGGCGTCACTTAATCCTACGATGGGCACTCCGGATTTCATGGCCAAATCCAGCATATTACAAATCTTAATTCCCTGAGCTTCTCCCAAGGAACCGCCCATCACGGTAGAATCGTTGGCGTAGCCACATACTGTGCGGCCGTTGATTTTTCCGAAGCCCACCACTACGCCTTCGTTTCTGGTTTCCTTTTTATCCAAGCCAAAGTTGGTACAACGATTTTTTATCCATAAATCTGTATTTTCAAAAGTGGAGTCATCAAATAATTCTTGAATTCGCTCTTCCGCTGTCAGCTTACCTGTTTCATGAATTTTTTTAATATCCTCTTCGCTTATTTTTTTCTTGCTCTCTAGCTTTTCAAAACGTTCATACACTGAATTTTTATCCAACTCCTACACCTCTCTGCATTTTAAGCGTGGCAACCCACCGGTAATCCGGCGGGCTGCCACGGTAGTATAACAACTAGATGGTGCGACCTACCCAGTATCCTTCATGGCTGGAAGGTGTCATATTTCGTACTTCTTTGGCATCCCCGATGACATACAGCTCTCTGTTCTTGCCCTTGAAGGCGGTGAACAAATCGTTGACTCTGGTTCTGCCTA
>CALFUG010000041.1 GCA_937928455.1 uncultured Clostridia bacterium | reverse complement strand
GTGCCGGGAGAAACCCACACCAATGTGATTTTTGACTGTGTTCTGGGGACGGAGTGCCCTTTGAAGGAAGAAGAAATTCGAAACCAGGTGGAAGAAGAATTAAAGAAGGAAAACCCCAATTACAACGTGGTCATTACCTTCGATCAGCACTATACCCATTTGGACGAATCGGAAAAGTAGGAACCCCGGGGTCGGTTCCGGAACCGACCCCGAACCGACCCCAAGTTGAACAAAGAGAAAGGCACACATGATATGGTTACAAGATGTTGGGAGCCGAACAGATTCGTTGGGAGTGTTCATTGAAATGAACCTCCTTTTCTTATATAATCTACTATGATAAACCAAAAGAATCGAATCATTGCCAGAAAGAAGGTCTATGACATGAATAGAAAAATTTGTGCCATTGCCATAATACTTGCACTCTTGCTAACAAGCGCAGGAATGGTTTACGCGGTGACACCCCCGGATGTCCAGGGAACAGAATACCAGACCGCAGTGGATTTGCTGATAGAAAAAGAAATCATCACCGGCAGTACCGATGGGAATTTCTATCCGGAAGCCACGTTGACCCGAGCCCAGGCTTGTGTGATGATGGTGAAGGCTGCGGGATTGCCCTTGGAAGAAGGAGTCAGCGGATTCCAGGATATGAACGGATATGGATGGGCGGAGCCCTATGTGAAAGCGGCGGTGGAGTACGGTATCGTAGCCGGATATGAGGACCGAACTTTCCGACCGGGGAAATCGGTTACTTCCAACGAGTTGGTTACCTTTGTGCTGAGGGCGGCGGGGCATAGCGATGCCAGTCTCTCCGGGACATGGCCCTCCAATTATGTGAACAAGGGAGTGGAAGAAGGGCTTTATGAAAGTTTGCCGGAAACCATGCCCAAAGATGCCGCGAAGTGGATGGCTGCGCAGATGATTTACAATGGGATGACGGCCATAGAAGAAGCCCAGCTGGCCAAGGTGGTTGTGTTGGAAGACACCTTACCGGATCTGGTAGATATTGGGGCGGTAGTGGTTCCCGACATGACTTTCCAAGGTACGGCGGTGAAACTATCTTTGGAGGAAGCCATCCAGCGAATGAAGACCACGGGACCGGGATTGGAAGCGGCCATTTTAGCCAGAGATGCATTGGCCACGGCGGCCAAGAGCAGTTCGGAAACCTGGAAAAACCTGAAGGAATTATCCAGTACCAATACTAAGGAAGGAAAAATTGTAGAAATCAGCAAAGTATATTATGCGGACCAGGCCCTGATTCGCTATGATATTTCCTTGAACGATTTGGAGGCCAGTGCCGTTGAAAGCTATTTTGGATTTTTACAGGCCCAGGAAAACCTTCGCATTGCTCAGGAAAATGTAGCCATTAAAGAAACTACGTTGAAAAATGTGAAGAGAAAATATAGTTTGGGAGTGGCTGCCCGGGTGGAAGTAAATACCGCTACCAGCGATTTGCTTAGCGCCCAGGTTACATTGAATCAGGCCACGGCTACCTTCGCCAATGCCCGAATGGCCTTTAACATTCAAATGAATTATCCCTTGATGCAGGACGTGGTATTGACGGACAAGTTGATCCAAAAGCCTCTTCCGGATATCTCCCTGGAGAAAGCCATCCAATCGACTCTAGCTAACCGGAACGAAATTGCCACTGCGGAGTTTGAACGTCAAGTGGCCCAGCTGGAGTTGGATAGTGTCTTTGCCTATCCCAGAACTTCTGCCACCTACCTCAATGCCCTGGCTACGGTGCGAGGGAAAGAGATGGCGGAAGAAAACACCTTGCTGACCATCGAGATGGAAATTCGAGGCAAGTACATGGATTTGCTCAATCAGGCTTCGGCGGTAAGCTCCGCCAAAAGCACGGTGGACAATGCCAGAGAAGCTTTGCGCATATCCAATCTCTCCTATAACGCAGGGTTGAACACCCTCACCGATGTGATGAGTGCGGAAACCGGCTACTATCAGGCCCAACTGGCCTTGAGCGCAGCCATTACCGAACTGGACTTGGCCATATACGATTTTGAATTTTCCATGGGAAAAGGCACCAAGGAATAGTTGGCCCCAGCCGGGGAATCAAATTCGTAGTGGGTATTAAGTCGGTATAGTTAAAAGCAGTGACTAGGCCTGAGAGGCAGCGAATAGCCCCTCGGGTCTTTTGTCGTTTTTGTACGGAGAATAGGGGGTGGAGATGGGTTGACAGGCAGAAGAAGAAAATGCTAGCATAAAATTCCAATATTTACCATTTTTCGTGAAAGGGAGAAAACCCTCTGAGAAAAAACCATTGAGAGGAGAAAATCCATGGCTGAAAATCCCTGCTCCAAGATTCCACTCTTAATTCTAATTTCGCTTATTCTATGTCTGGGCATGGGGTGTCAGCCACTGAAAACACCCATAGAGCCCTTGGTGACAGAGACTCCTCTGGAAAGTTCCACTTCTCAATCTACTTCGGCTCATACTGCCACAAAGGAGATGTCCTCTCCCTCTCCAAAAGAAACCCCGGTCGTACCCATCCCGGGGGAAGAAGCGCCTCTGCCGGAGAAAGACATACGACCGGAAAAAGATCTTCCGTC
>CALFUG010000040.1 GCA_937928455.1 uncultured Clostridia bacterium | reverse complement strand
ATGTTTTCTCGTCCTGCCGGTTTGCTATCTCCAATCGAAGCAGTAAATTGGTGGCTTGAATGGTTGGATAAATTTGAATCTTCCACCCTTCATAAAACCCTGCTGTAAAAGCCGGGCCCCAAACTCCATCTTTATACACCATGAGTTGCCCTTGATTGACACCTGATTCTTGAATTTTTATAGCATTCATTCCCGCCGGCACCTGGACTCCTCCATTGGTGACCTCCACCACGGAAGAATAGGTTAAAGAATCCTCCATCCAATCAATGGTATATTGCGCCATCTGAGATGCATGGGACATGTCCGCATTTTTCTTAAACACTTGATTGCCACTTAACAATAGTGAAGATCCACCCACTACCACAATGGAAAAGATGGCCAAAACCACAATGATTTCCACCAGAGTGAAACCTCTTCTATTATCACAGACCCCCTTGATTTTGGGCATGACTTACTCTCCTTCCGGCTCATAGGGCTGAAACACCATGAACCCTACACCGGTTTCCGAATCTTCCGTTTCCAAAAGGTCGCCCCACACCTGATAGTCTTGTACCCGGTTCACAATCAACACCTGACTTCCAGTAGATACTCCCGTCATTTGTTCCAGCAAAGCCGCTTGTTCATATCCTGCCCGGGTCAAATCCACAGAACGGGAACGAATCTTCCCAGCCGCCATCACTCCGGTCAATAGAACAGTGGCAACCACAACTAACAGTGTCATGCTCACCACCACCTCCACCAGAGTAAACCCGCCCGGAGGAGACTTCCGGAAATGTTTTTGCGTTCCTTTCGCAAATCTAATTTTCATATTTCCAAATCTCCCATACTTCGGCTTCCTCATAGGACTCCCCATATAGATAAAGGGATACCCGATCTTCTACTCCCATATATGTAGCAGTTGCCCGGATAATGATCGTGTTGGCATCTTCTCTCTTTACCTCTATCGCGGCCTGACCCAAATCATAAGCCATAAGATTTCGAATGGAATAATTGGTCCATGTCACACCAGCTGGAGTGGGAATCATATTGACCGCCCCATTTTCATATGCACCATTATATCGAATCACATAGGCCACCGCATCCACCGCAGATTTCGCGGTAAAATATGCCTGCTGCTTATGATTGTTATACATGGCATTTCGATGAGAGCTTCCCACCAATGCCAAAATTCCCGTCACCAGAATCACAAATATCATTAAAATGCTCACTACCCATATCAGGGCAGAGCCTCTTCTATTCATCCAGAACACCTTCCGTATCTCCCAACAGAAGCTCTATGGTCACCGCCATTCCTACCTCCCCATTATCTGCCCCAAACATGGTAAAATCCGAAATATGTACCCCTGTATCCTTTTGAATGGTATCCAATAAATCAATCATCTGGTTCATGGACCCGCTGACGGAAAAACGCAATGGAATTCTGGATGCCTGAACGGCAGGAGTTTCTTCCCCGGACAAACCGTAGGCAGGAAATGGTTCGCGAATAACACCGGCAAC
>CALFUG010000039.1 GCA_937928455.1 uncultured Clostridia bacterium | reverse complement strand
CGGTCTCACCTTGGAGAATCGTCTAGTCAAAAAAGAAACCCTTCCCCTTGAGGTGTTGGAAAAAATTAATCAATGTCATGTCCTGTTAAAGGGCCCCACCACCACCCCGGACAATCAAGAATCCGGCTTTAATCTGGAAAGCGCCAATGTGGCCCTTCGAAGAGAACTGGATTTATACGCCAACGTGCGACCGGTTTCTATCCCCGAAAAGAACATTAACTGGATTTTTTACCGGGAAAACACAGAAGGAGAATATGTGCTGGGAAGCAAAGGGTTGAATCTTGGAGAATTGGCGGTGGATTTCAAAGTAATTACGGATGCGGGGACAAGACGAATCGCTCGAGCAGCATTTGAATATGCCCGGGCCAATGGCAATCTGAAGGTATCCATCATTACGAAAGCCAACATCATGAAACAAACCGACGGCAAGTTTTTGGAAATTTGTTACCAGGTGGCCCAAGAATACCCGGAGATACCGGTAGACGATTGGTATGTTGACATTATGGCGGCTAATTTGATTCATCCGGATTTTCAATCCTCCTTTCAAGTGATTTTAGCCCCGAACTTATACGGGGATATTCTAACGGACGAAGCCGCCCAAATCCAAGGAGGGGTGGGTACTGCAGGAAGTGCCAATATAGGTTCCCGATTTGCCATGTTCGAAGCTATCCACGGCTCGGCACCTAGAATGGTGGAACTGGGTATCGAAAAATATGCCAACCCTGCCAGTCTGATGAAAGCGGCAGAGATGATGCTGCGTCATATCCATCGTATTCAAGAGGCAAACATTCTTAGAAGCGCTTTGGAAAGCGCCGATAACCAGCATACCATGACAGGCAATGCAACGGGAGACACCGCTGCCGCCTACACAGAAACCGTTCTTCAACACATCAACCAATTAAAAGCTGAGGCCAAGATCTAATAGAAGGAGAAAAAATGGAACTTAATAAATTTATGAGCGAAAGCGTTTCCAGTAACATCCCCCTGGCAGGAACTCTGTTCGTACAGCTCCAAAAAGACATCCTTTGTGGAAAGCTAAAACCCGGCCAAAAGCTAACGGAACAGAATCTGTGTGCGGAATATAACGTGAGCAGAACACCGGTAAGAGAGGCCCTAAGGCAGCTTGAGATGGATGGCTTAGTGGAGAACATCCCTAATAGGGGCGCATTTGTGGTGGGCTTTACCGAGCAGGACATGATGGACATGTATGATCTTCGAAAGGTGTATGAAATGCAGGCCGTACGATGGGCCATTACCCGAATTACCGATGAAGAATTGGAAGCCTTGGAAGAAACCTTTGAGTTCATGGAATTCTATACCATGAAAAAAGATATTGAAAAGATGCACAACATCAATATCGGATTTCACCAGATTATTTACAATGCTTCTCACAACCGGATGCTGCAGCATGTACTTTCTTCCTACCAAATTTATCTGAAGTACAAACGGCGGGATATGGTCTATGACGACCAATACTTGCCTACCGTTTTGGCAGAACATCAAGCCATATTTCAAGCCTTCCGGGCTAAAGACCCGGAGGCTGGTATGAGAGCCATGGAAATCCACATGGACCATTCTAAGAAAAGGAATCTTCTCTAATTAAAAGAAGATTCCAAATAGCATTCCGTATAAGAAATTAACTGTAGGAAGCAAGACCCGATTAACAACCCCCAGAATTATGAGAATCAAAAGAATGATCATCCCTTTATCATAAATCCGGTAATACCAATCGGTGCGTTTCAGGTGAAACACCTCTGTTAAAATAGAAAATCCGTCCAATGGAGGTACCGGCAGGAGATTGAACACCATTAGGATAAGATTGATCTGCACCACATATAGCAGTACTTCCACCACCACTTGCCCCAATGATGAAACCGTAAATCCCACAGCCAGAACATGAAGCAACTTCACAGCACCCATAAACAGAAAGGCAAGAATAAAGTTGGTAGTAACCCCCGACAAGGCGACAATTAATTCGTCCCGTCGGGGTTTTTTAAAGTTATTGGGATTGATCTGTACCGGGATTCCCCAACCAAACCCTACAAAGATCAAAGCGATGATGCCCACAGGGTCCATATGAGACGTGGGACTTACCGTCACTCTACCTTGGAACTTCGGTGTCATATCCCCCAACTTGTAGGCGGAGTAGGCATGGGCAAATTCATGAAAGGATAAACCAATCACGATTCCCGGTAAAATCATCAACGTATGAATAAGCCATGCTTGCGGGCTGGAAAAACGGCCTCCGGTAATGGCCATAAAGGCCATGATAACTAAAAAGAGAAGAACTGTTGGATCTAAAAAACGTTTCATTTATCGATTCTCCCATTCGCTGAGTGGGAACTTATCACAGAGCTCCTTCACCATACTTCGAGCTTCCTCTGATTTTTCCCCCTTTGTATCTAGCACAAGATGGATAGCTTCAGCCACCTTCCGAATCTCTTCTTCCCGAAACCCACGAGTGGTCAAGGCAGGTGTACCCAGTCGAATGCCACTGGTGACAAATGGACTTTGAGGATCATTGGGAACCGCATTTTTGTTGGTGGTGATATTGGCTTCATCTAACATGATTTCTGCTTCTTTTCCTGTCAGTCCTTTTTTCACCAGGTTTAGTAACAAAAGATGGTTGTCGGTTCCACCGGATACCAAATCAAATGCGTGTTTTCCCAATTCTTCTCCCAAGACTCTAGCATTGTTCACCACCTGCTGTTGATACACCTTAAAACCAGGCTCTTGGGCCTGCTTAAGACATACGGCTTTTCCTGCGATGACATGCATTAAAGGACCGCCTTGCACTCCAGGGAAGATGGATTTATTAATGGCTGCACCAAATTCTTCTTTAGCCAGAATGATTCCACCACGAGGCCCTCTCAGGGTCTTGTGGGTGGTGGTAGTTACCACATGGGCATATTCTACCGGATTGGGATGCACACCCCCTGCAACCAGACCTGCAATGTGAGCCATGTCTACCATGAGCAAAGCACCCACTTCATCTGCGATTTCCCGGAACAAATCCGAACGCAAGACTCTGGGGTAAGCCGAAGCCCCTGCCACAATCATTTTGGGACGATGTTTTTTTGCCAGCTCTCGAACCTGATCAAAATCGATGGTTTCCGTATCCGGGTGTAATCCATACGGAATGAAGTTAAAATATTTCCCGGAAATATTGGCCGGACTTCCATGGGTCAGATGACCTCCATTGGATAAATCCATACCCAACACCGTATCTCCTAAATTTAACAGTGCAAAATACACTCCAATATTGGCCGATACCCCACTATGAGGCTGTACATTGGCAAATTCCGCGCCAAACAATTCCTTGGCTCGATCAATGGCTAAGGTCTCCACCTCATCCACGTGTTCGCATCCCCCATAATATCTTTTCCCCGGGTAGCCCTCTGCGTACTTGTTGGTCAAAATACTGCCACAAGCCTCCATTACGGCACGACTGGTAAAATTTTCTGAGGCAATCATCTCTAGCTTATTCTCCTGCCTGGACTCTTCCCTCATTACGACATCATAAACCTCACGATCTCTTTCTCTCAAAACCTCATACATACTGTGCGTCTCCCTTTCTTGTATTCTTGTATTATAGTAAATCTGACAAAAGGCGGCAAATGGACTCCTTGGCTTTTATCCAAACTCCTCTATCACGATATGCTTCCTTCGTCAGCAGATAACTATGGGTTATATCCTCCTCGAAGATTTCTTCCATCCGGCTGGCTTCTTTGGATCCATAGATAAAGGCATTGGTTTCGAAGCTAAGACGAAAGCTTCTTCGGTCAAAATTGGCAGAACCGATGGTACTCACCTCGCCATCCACCACCATGGTCTTGGCATGGAGGAATCCTTTATCGTAAATATAAACCTTGGCCCCTAATTCAATCAATTCTCCCACATAGCCCCATGTAGCCCAATATACAAACATGTGATCCGGTTTGTTGGGAATCATGATTCGAACATCTACTCCGGAAAGAACGGCCACTTTCAGGTTTTCTTGCAGGCTGCCGCTGGGAACGAAATATGGTGTTTGTATCCATATCTTTTCTTGAGCCGTAGAAATCATCCGGTTATATCCCCTCTTAACCTCCTCCTTCTCTGTATCCGGTCCACTGCTTACAATTTGTATGCCGGAGGTGCCTTCTCCAATGGGGGGCGCAAAGTAGGCATCATTGAGAGGAATCTCTTCTTTGGCTGCAACGCGCCAATCCAACAGAAATCTGGCATTAATGTCCTGGACCGCACTGCCCGTCAGGCGAAGCTGGGTATCTCTCCAATATCCAAATTTCTTTTTTCGTCCCAAATATTCACGAGCGATATTAAAGCCGCCCACATATCCAATAGTATCATCAATAATGACTAACTTTCTATGATTCCGATAATTTAATCGGGGGCTTAAAAATCGCAATTTCAGAGGCAGAAAAAAGACAAAACGGCCGCCGCTGCTTTTATAGGGAGCCAGCACCCTTCTCGTCAGACGACGGCATCCCAATCCATCTCCCAATAGACGAACCTCCACCCCTTCTTCCGCCTTCTCCGCAAGGGCCCTTAGAAATCTTCTCCCTACTTCGTCCGGTTTAATGATGAAATACATGATGCTAATCGTGTTCCTCGCATTTCGAATATCTTCTAAGAGCATTCCGAACATCTCATGTCCGTCAGTAATAATTTGAATATCGTTATCTTGGGTATAGTAAGCCTTGGCCAGAATTTGATGGAGCCGAATCATGTCCTTCCATATCACGGTTTTCTTGCTGTGGAAAACATAATCTCTGGTAGACATTTTCTGCATCTGGGTGATGAGAGAACCCCGAATAAAGGCCTCGTCCTCAC
>CALFUG010000038.1 GCA_937928455.1 uncultured Clostridia bacterium | reverse complement strand
CCGTATTCACCATGGTGGATTTTGATAAATTTACCATACATCCGGAAATTGAAGGACCACTACAAATTTATGAAGTGGTGTTGGATCGAGAGGGTCGGCCCCATTTTTCAGGAATGCAGGATACTCTGGTGGAAATACTGAAAAAAGAATTGGCTCTTCCAGCGGTGGAATTAATTCGTTGTGGCGGTGAGGACAAAATGGCGGCCCAAAGAGAGCAATGGAATGATGGATCAAATACATTGGCCATCGCCCCCGGTACGGTAGTGACTTATGAAAGAAACTATGTAACCAATGATTTGTTGGATAAGAAAGGCATTAAAGTTTTAACGGTGCCATCTTCAGAGCTGTCTCGAGGACGTGGGGGTCCGCGGTGTATGAGTTGCCCCGTTCACCGGGAAGATTTGTAAGGAAAAACGAAATAGAGAAAGTAAGGAAAAATATCATATAGAAATCTTAGTGCGATCAGTTAAGAATGGGAGAATGTGTATGGGAAATGGGAAAAAAATAGTGGTTGCTTTAGGGGGGAATGCGCTGCAGTCCGGTTCAGGGCCAGCCACGGCAGAGGCTCAGTTAGAGATGGTGAAAAACACCAGCCGATACGTTGCACAAATCAAGGAGCAGGGGTATGAAATGGTGTTGGTCCATGGGAACGGACCCCAAGTGGGACGAATTGTATTGGCATCCGAAGCGGCAAAAATGGTGACACCCCCTATGCCCTTCGATGTATGTGGAGCCATGTCACAAGGGTATATTGGGTATCATATTCAACAAGGGTTGGGGGAAGAATTAAGAGGTCGAGGTCTGGAACTTCCCGTGGTAACCTTAGTTACACAAGTGGTGGTGGATGAAGAAGATCCTTGCTTTCAAAATCCAACCAAACCCATCGGCCCCTTTTATAGCAAGGAGGAAGCAGCGAAAATTGCCTCGGAAACCGGGTACGTGATGAAAGAGGACGCCGGAAGAGGATATCGTCGTGTGGTAGCATCTCCTATACCGGTGGATATCGTGGAAATCCAATCGGTAAGAGACCTTTCCCAGAAATCAGTGGTGATTACTTGTGGCGGAGGTGGAATCCCGGTTATTCGGAAAGAGGATGGTAGCTTGGAAGGAGTGCCTGCTGTAATTGATAAAGATTTTGCAGCAGAGCTCTTGGCGGAAATGTTGGATGCAGACATTCTAATGATTTTAACCGAGGTGGAACACGCATATGTTGATTTTAATACCCCTAGCCAGGAGCCCATTCATCACATCAAGGTGAGCCAATTGGAAAAGCTCATTGAGGAAGATCACTTTGCACCGGGCAGTATGCTTCCTAAGGTAAGGGCGGCCGTGAAGTTTGTGAAGGGTAGGCCGGGGAAACGGGCCATTATTACAGCATTAAGCAAGGGCACGGAAGGGTTGGCCGGAACCATGGGAACCATTGTGGAAAGCGACTAGCCTGGCAAAATAAATGTAATATATAAAAAGCCTCCACCATGGGCGATTTCCATCAAGTCCAAAGTGAGAGGCTTTGTTGTTTATATGAAGAGATTACGACAAGAGGGTTATCCCCTGAGGGCTATTCCCTGCCATCGGGGGATGGCTTCTCTTCTTTGTCTGGGCATTCTTTCTGAGAAGTCCGTTTATACTCCAGGGCATCTACCCAACGAATGACAAAAATACGCAACACGCCCACTATGGGAACGGCAATTAACATGCCGACGATACCGCCGAAGTAGGCGGCAAAGGTAACGGAGATCAGAACAAAGAGGGGATGAAGCCCCGTCTGGGACCCCACCACTCTGGGATAGATCAAATTGGCATCCACTTGTTGGAGAAGGAACAAGGCGAGGACCGCTAAAAGGCCCATCCATATCCCGTCGGTGAAGGTCCCCACGATAAATGCAGGAATCATACCCATAATGGGACCAAAATAGGGAATGACATTGCAAAGCCCGGCAAAACATCCGATAAAGACACTAAACTCCAATCCAATAATGGAAAGAACAATAGAAGATATTACCCCTACAATGACTGCGTCCAGCAAAGCACCCCGAATAAATCGAGAGAAAACTTGATTCACTTCTTGCAGTGTCCCATTTAAGGAATGATTAAAACGGGAGGGGAATATTAACCCTAAGAATTTTTGTGCCATGTCCACAAACAGTTTTCTATCATAAAGCAGATAGATGGATACAATCACCCCTAACACCATGTTGACGATGCCGCCACCCAGTCCTACCACAAAATCCACCACATCCTGGGTATTAAAGTTTTCCGCCAGCCAGTTTACGATGGTTTGTGCCATTTCCTGGAGGCGGTCAGACAATTGTCCTTCCGGTAAATTATTGACCCAGTTTTCCAAAACGGTTTCGTAGGATTTGGTATATTCAATGATGCTGTTGATGGCAGCAGCGATGCCATCCACCATAATGTTGCCGATAATCATGACGGAAAGGCCGTAGACCAACATAAATAGGATGGCGAAAATCAAAAGTAAGGATACCAATATGCTCAGCAAATAGCGAGCTTTTCGATGGCGTCCTGCAAAAAATATTTTATCCGGAGGGCGAACTGACAATCTTCCGATAAAACCATCGATAAAATCCACCAAAGGACTGATGATATATGCGATGAGTAATCCGATCCATAGGGGTGTGAGGGCCGTCATAAAACTGGACACCCCGCCCCAGAAGGTACCCCAGACCAAATCAAAATTTTTGATAATAAAATATATAGCATAGAGAAAAGCCGCGTTGGCTCCCACCAACAAGCTGAATTTCAAATATTTGTGAGTGCGGATGGCGTCACGAAGGGATCCCATAGTGTCTCCTATCATATAGATACTACATACACATTAAAGTGATTATAGTATAAAATCAGGGAAATGGCAACGAATAGCGCCCTGTCCTGAAGAAAAATCGGTGGAGCAATGGGAGAAGTTAGAAGGGAAAGCATACGTAATACTGCAAGTAAAAACCGGAGCAGGTTGACTGCTCCGGTTTGTGATGGTAGCTAAGAAGGATTAGGCTTCTAAGGTTTTTAGAGCGGCTTCTCTTTCTTCTTCTCTTTCTGCCAGAACTTTGGCATATTCTTCGTCGCTCATTTTCTCCATGGAGATTCCCGTGAATCCGTAGAAAATAGACACCAATGGATTCAGTAGGTTCAGATAAGCATACATTCCATAACCACCACCGGCACCCCAAGGGGCTACTCCTAAGAAGGAGGTCATGGTGGCTCCGCAAGTGTTCCAAGGAACCAGGGAAGAAGTCATGGTTCCGGAATCTTCCAGTACTCTAGAAAGATTCTTATGTCGCAGTCTTCTGTCTTCATAGGCTTCCTTGTACATTCTACCGGGAAGAATGATAGCCAGATATTGGTCTGCAGCGATGACATTCATGGTAATACAGCTTATTACTGTGATGGTTACTAAAGAACCGGTACCCTTTGCCACCTTCAACAGGGCTTTGGCCAGGCTACCCAACATGCCGGAAGCATCCATAACACCACCGAAGCACATAGCACAGATAATCAAGTTGATTGTCCACAGCATGGAGTCCATGCCGCCACGAGAGAGTAAGTCATAGATTTCCGGAATTTCAGAAGAGGATTCATATCCATAGTGAAGGATGCTGAACCAATCTTTTAAAGCAACACCCTGGAAGATACCGCCTGCGATGCAGCCTAATAGAACGCCGCCAAGCAAGCCGGGTAAGGCAGGAAGCCTCAATGCAACGATAACGATAACAACTACCGGGGGAATCAACAGAGCCGGGTTGATGTTGAACTCCTCCTTCATTCCACCCATAATCATTTCCACGTTGGACATGTCGACAGCTTTGTCGGCATGTCCGGCTCCCAGAATACCGAACAGAATCAAAGCAATAATCAAAGAAGGTGTAACAGTCCATACCATATGACGAATATGGTCAAACAAATTACTTCCTGCGATAGCAGGGGCTAAATTTGTGGTGTCGGATAAGGGGGACATCTTGTCTCCGAAATACGCACCGGATACGATCGCTCCTCCGGTCATGGCAGGGCTGATACCCAGGCCCATTCCTACACCGATTAAGGCCACGCCGATGGTGCCTGCAGTGGTCCAAGAAGAACCGGTAGACAAGGCTACGATACTACAGATAATGCATCCGGCGAATAGGAAGATGCCGGGTTTCAGAATCATAAGCCCATAATAGATCATGGCTGGAACCACACCGCCGGCAATCCAGGAACCAATCAATAAGCCTACAACCATTAGGATTAACATGGCCTGCATGGAGCGGTTAATGGAAGCCAGGATACCTGCTTCCAGAAAACTCCACTTGTAACCGTTTAATACCGCCACAATAGCGGCCACAGCTGCGGAGCAGATCAATGGAACATGCAATTCCATATAATCTGTAAAGAACATGGAGTAAACAAGCGCTGCGATGGTGAATAGGAATACCAGCAACACTTGCCACATTGGGATTTTTCTACCCATAATAATTCCTCCTTAAAACTAAGAAATAAGTAATGATAATTTCGGTGACTTGGTAACTTTGTCACAGCATAATTATAACATACCGTGGAGAGATGTCAACGAAAAGGGCGCTGGAGTTGCTGCGGGATATATGGAGACGAGGATTGAAAATTCAACAAAAAAACGAAGGAAAGAGACGTAAACCGGGGTTCTTTGTAGAAGAAGCCATAGAAAGAGAAGCGAATTTGTGGTATACTACAAAGGACCGATCCGTGAAATCAAATGGCCAAAAATAATGGCGGGAGGTGATAACAATGAGTCGGTCGATTATTATATCAAACCGTTTGCCAGTGACGGTGAAACGGGAAAATGGCAAGTTGCAATACCAAGAAAGCATTGGAGGATTGTCTACGGGTTTAAAGTCTTACCATCAACAAGCAGACAGTGTTTGGGTGGGATGGCCGGGAATTCCGGAAGAAGAATTGACCCAGGAAGAAAAAAGCGGTATTCGAGAAACCCTTCTCAGTGAATACCAATGTGTTCCGGTGTTTCTTTCCGAAAAAGAAATTGATGGGTACTATTATGGTTTTTCCAACGGAACCATTTGGCCCTTGTTCCACTACTTTACTTCTATCACGGAGTACGATGAAGCAACCTGGCAAGATTATCAAAATGTGAATCATCGTTTTTACGAAGCGGCACAGCCTTTCATGGTGGAGGATGCCTTGGTTTGGATCCACGATTATCAGCTGATGTTGCTTCCCAACCTGGTAAAGGAGAACTATCCGGAGGCCAAGGTGGGTTTCTTTCTGCATATCCCTTTTCCATCCTTCGAAATATTCCGCCTGCTTATTTGGCGTGAGGAAATATTAACCGGACTTCTGGGCGCGGACTTACTTGGTTTTCACACCCATGACTATGTCCGCCATTTTTTAAATAGCACCCGGCGAATTTTGAGTGCAGAGGATCATTTTAACGTGATTGAATACGAGGGTCGGAGGATCTTCGTGGAAGCATTTCCTATGGGCATTGACTATCAACGATTTGACCAACATCCGGGGAATCCGTCCTTGTGCCAGGAACTGACTGATTTAGAGGAAGAAGGTGATATGCAGCTCATTTTGTCTGTGGATCGGTTGGATTATACGAAGGGAATCCCGGAACGTATTTATGCATTTAAGGAATTTCTGGAAAACAACCCAGAATATCGGGGAAAGGTACGATTTATTTTAATTGTGGCCCCTTCCCGGGAAATATTGGATACTTACGATGATTTGCTTCGGCAAATTAAAGAAGCGGTGAGTGAAACCAACGGAGAATTTGGGACCTTGCATTGGATGCCCATATGGTTTTTCTTTCGCTCTTTCTCTCAAGAAGAGTTAATTAACTATTATCGCCATGCGGACGTGCTTCTGGTTACCCCCTTGAGAGATGGTATGAATCTGGTAGCCAAGGAGTATCTGGCCGCCAGAACGGACGCAAAAGGAATGATAGTACTCAGTGAAACGGCAGGAGCTGCCAGTCAACTGGTAGAAGCGGTTATCGTAAATCCTAATCATCGCAAGGGAATTGCCCAAGGAATCAAGCAAGCATTGGAAATGCCGGAAGAGGAAAAAATATCCCGTGTTCGAACCATGCGAAAACGAATTAAAAATTACAATTTACACTTTTGGGCGGACGAGTTTGTGCATGCGCTACATCGAAGAGCAGCGGAAAATGCCAGCCGTGCTCCGGAGATCCGCCTAGAAAAACATATGGAGTCCATTGAAAGAGATTACAGAAAAGCAGAAAAAAGATGTTTATTTTTGGATTATGACGGCACGCTGACCGGCTTTAAGCCGCTTCCGGAGCAAGCCAAGCCAGATCCGGACCTGTTACGAACATTGGAGAGGCTGGGGAATGATTCAAAGAACACTTTGGTGTTAACATCCGGCAGGGATCGAAACACACTGGAAGAATGGTTTGGATTTCTACCGGCGATTCACTTGGTAGCTTCTCACGGTCTTTGGTATCGGGAGCCTGTTAATAAGGAGTGGAAAAAAACCACGGTGGTATCGAATCGTTGGAAAAAATCCATTTTACCCATTATGGAGCTATATGCGGACTACATGCCCGGGGCCTTCATAGAAGATAAGGAATATTCGCTGGTATTACATTATAGACAATGTGATCCGGATATGGTAACCCTTAAAATTAATGAATTGAGAGAAACCTTACATGGCATGATTAAAACATCCAATCTGGAGCTTCAAGAGGGTAACAAGGTTTTGGAAATCAAGGACAACAAGGTAAACAAAGGGCAGGTAGCCAGTAAGCTGTTAAGCGAGGGGATTTATGACTTCGTGTTAGGAGCCGGGGACGATGCCACGGATGAACATCTATTTTCTGTATTGCCAAAAGATGGATATTCCGTTAAAATCGGACTTCACAAGACATGTGCTCGTTATCGGTTGAAATCCTGGAGATCCATGCGGAACTTGCTGGGTCGCTTTGCTGAGATGGATGGATGAGAGGAATATCTATGAAAAAAGAAGGCTTTGTTCATGAAATTGAAAACTTCCCGCTGGACGAGTATCACATTCAATTGAATGAAGCACTTTTCCATAATGCCAATGGATACATTGGGGTTCGATACGATCTGGAGGAAGAATACCCCGAGGGGTTGGAATTTATAAGAGGTCAATATATTAATGGATTCTATGATGAGGCGGAAGTGTCTCATCCGGAACGGCTTTATGGGTTTATTGAAAGCAAACAATTCATGGTAGATGTGGCCAACACCCAAACCATCAAGTTGTTCCTAGAAGGGGAACCTTTTAGCATGTTTACGGGAAAAACTCTTTCGCGTAAAATCTCCCTTCATATGGACCGTGGAGTTACCATTCGAGAGGTACACTGGCAGTCTCCTCTGGGGAAGGAAATATTACTGAAGATTACCAGAATGACATCCTTTCATCAGCCTTCTTTGTTTACCATTGAATATCAAGTCACGCCTTTGAATTTTTCGGGAGAGTTGGTTTTGGAGTCCTCTCATGATGTAGACGTAGAGAATTTTTCGGATCCCGCGGATCCCAGGACGGCTAATTTTTGCGAGAGATGCATTAACCCCACCAACTGTGAAATTCGAGACGGAGGCTCATATATTGGTGCTATTACCACCCGGTCGGGACTACAGGTATATAGCGGTGTAAAGAATGTGCTTTCTGCCGAAGTAACCCCGGAGTTTTTTGTCAGTGAAAATACCGCGATATGCGTGTATCGACCAACAGTACCGAAGAATGAAACCCTCACACTGACAAAGTTCTGCGTATTTTGTGATTCAGTACGTCACGGCAATTGTAAGGAACGAGCCTATTATGAAATGGACCGGGCCATCGCCACCACACTACCGGAATTGTATCGGCGACAGGAGGAATATTTGTCTGAGTACTGGAAAAATTGCTCCGTCGAAATTCATGGAGATCCGGAATCGGATTTGGCACTGAGGTATAATTTGTATCAGCTGATTCAGTCGGCCGGGAAAGATGCCCATGGCAGTATCGCCCCTAAGGGGCTCAGCGGAGAAGGCTACGAAGGCCATTATTTTTGGGATTCCGAAATGTACATTCAACCCTTTTTTACGGTGACCAATCCGGAGATTTCGAAATATTTGATTGAGTTTCGATATCAAACCTTGGAAGCGGCTCGGGAAAATGCTCGAATTTTGGGACACCATAAAGGCGCTCTATATCCTTGGCGGACCATTGATGGCAGCGAATGTTCCGGATACTTCCCGGCAGGATCTGCCCAGTATCATATTAATGGAGCGGTGGCCTATTCCATTATCGCTTACTATTTGGCCACAGATGATCAGGATTTTATGAAAGCAAAGGGTGCCGAGATTCTTTTTGAAACCGCACGTCTTTGGGTGGATGTAGCTAACTATTATAAAGGTGAATTTCACATTAATGATGTCACCGGACCGGATGAATACACTTGTATCGTAAACAACAATTATTATACCAATGTATTAGCCCAATATCATTTGAGGTGGGCGGTGAAAACTTATGAAATATTTCAAGATGCAGCGGAAATGCAAGAATTGATTCACCGTTTAAAATTGACACCACAGGATTTAGATGAGTTCCGTCTGGTGGCAGACAACATGTATCTCCCCTATGATGACAATTTAAAAATCAATCCACAGGATGATTCCTTTTTGAAGAAAAGTGAATGGGTTCCCGAGGTGTTCCAAAAAGACAAGACACCGTTGCTTCTTCATTACCATCCCCTGAATCTTTATCGTCATCAAATTTGCAAGCAGGCAGACACGGTGTTGGCTCATTTTATTTTGGAGGATGCGCAACCGGAAGAAGTTATTCGAAATTCCTATGATTACTATGAAAAAAGAACCACCCATGATTCTTCCCTATCACGATGCATATTTAGTATCATGGCTGCTAGGCTTGGCATGAAAGAAAAGGCGGTAGCCTATTTTGGAGAAGCGATTAAAGTGGATCTCTTAGACCTACTTGGGAATACCAAGGATGGCATCCATACGGCCAATATGGGAGGCAGTTATATGGGAATTGTCCATGGATTCGGCGGTTTTCGCTTGAAGGACTCCGGCATTTCATTCCACCCCATATTGCCAGACAAGTGGGAAGCGTATTCATTCAAGATTTGTTATCGAAATCGACGGTTGGCCATCTGGGTGGGCCAGGAAACCTGCCGATTCACATTGGAAAAGGGGGAAAAAATATCGATTATGGTATATGGGGAGGCATACTGCCTTCAAGATGAATTGGTCATACCACGGATGTAAACTAGGAGGAGATAAAGATGAATTACAAGGCGGTAATATTTGATCTGGATGGAGTTATTTGCAGCACCGACAGATTTCATCGGGAAGCTTGGGCGGAATTGGCACACGCATTGGGCATCCCCTTCGATGACCGAACCAACAATCGGTTGAGAGGGATGAGTCGTGGTGACAGTCTGGAGATATTATTGAGAGACTACCCTGTTCATTTGACGCCGGATCAAAAAACTCAATTGTTGGATCAGAAAAATACTCGTTTCAAGGAGCTGTTGGAGACCATTACACCAAAGGATCTTTCCTCTGGAGTTCGTGAAGTGATGGATGGTGTGAAAGAGAGAGGACTCAAGATGGCCATTGGATCCAGTAGCAAAAATGCACCTCTCATTTTGGAGCGGTTGGGGATTGGAAATGAATTTGACGCCGTGGCAGATGGTAATAATATTACCCGGGCGAAACCCCATCCGGAGGTGTTTCTAAATGCGGCCAGTTATATGGGAGTGGATCCGGAACATTGTTTGGTGGTGGAGGATGCCAAGGCGGGAGTGTTGGCGGCATTGGCGGCCAAAATGCATTGCGTGGCCATCGGGGATGCAGCCAGATATCATCTGGCTCACTACAATATCAGTAATATTAAGGAAGTGTTAGCCATAGTAGACATGCCATATCCGTCCTCCAATCAGTAAAGAACGCAGAGGATGTAATGGAATAAATCGGTATTGGTATCAGAAAGGGGAAATCATGAGCGACACAATCGAGAGAAATTCGCAAAACCAGCGGATGGCTTGGGAAAGCATCGATGTGCCGAAGGTACTAGAGGAGTTCGGCACTTCCAAGGAGGGGCTGTCCCAGGGGGAGGCAAAAGAGCGTCTAGACAAATACGGCGAGAACAAACTGCCGGAAGCAAAAAAGAAGAGCCCGATTATGGTATTTTTAGCCCAGTTTCATAATGCGCTAATCTATGTTTTGTTGGTAGCAGCTCTTATCACCGGGATTCTCCAGCATTGGGTAGATATGGGTGTAATCTTGGGAGTGGTAATCATCAACTCCGTCATCGGCTTTATCCAGGAAGGGAAGGCCGAGAAAGCCCTTGACAGTATACGCAAGATGATGTCATCAAGCGCTACGGTGGTAAGGGATGGAAAGAAGAAGGAAATGGATGCCACTTTGCTGGTTCCCGGGGATATCGTATATGTGAAGCCGGGAGATAAAATTCCGGCGGATCTTCGGATTATTGACAGTGCTAGTTTGCGGGTGGAAGAGGCTTCTCTCACCGGCGAAGCAGAAGAGGTGATGAAATTTATCGAGCCGGTGGAGGAGGATGCCGAGCTGGGAGACCGAACCTCTATGGCATATATGGGTACTACAGTGAGAAACGGTTCGGGCATGGGTGTGGTGGTAGCCACTGCTTTGGACACGGAATTGGGTAAAATCAACACCATGATAAGCACCACCCAAGATATCGAAACACCTTTGATTCAAAAAATCAATCAATTCGGCAAGGGAATCTCGGTAGTGATTATCGTGGTTTCTATTCTTGTATTTTTCTATGGATATTTCTTGAGAGACATACCTTGGGCAGAGATATTCACTACAGTTATCGGAATTGCGGTGGCGGCCATACCGGAAGGGCTCCCCGCCATCATGACCATCACCTTGGCCATCGGTGTCCAGAAAATGGCTCGTAGAAATGCCATTGTAAGGCGATTGCCTTCGGTAGAGACCTTGGGAGCGGTAACGGTAATTTGCTCCGATAAAACAGGCACCTTGACAAAGAATGAAATGACAGCGGTTTCTGTTTTTACGGCAAAAAGTGTTTATCGTGTAGAAGGCTCCGGGTATTCTCCGGAGGGAGAAATCCTGTGCCAACAGGGATGTGATAATCAATGGTCGGATTTCGCCTTGAACCGTATGTTGGAAAGCGCTTGGCTATGTAATGATTCAGAAATAAACAAATTGGATAATGGAGAATGGGAACTGACAGGTGCGCCTACCGAGGGAGCCCTGAAGGTTCTGGCCATGAAAGGGGATGTAAACAAACGGCAGTGGATGCCGGATCGAGTATATTCCATCCCCTTTGATTCCAATTACAAGTACATGGCCACAGAAAATTTCATCGATGGAGAATACTACGTGTTTGTAAACGGTGCTCCGGAGCGAGTCATGGAATTGTGCCAAAAGCAAATGCGAGAAGATCAGGAAGAACCGCTGGATCATTCATTTTGGGAAGGCAAGATTGGAGAGGGGGCCAGCCAGGGGCAACGCATGCTGGGGGCCGCTTATATCCCGCTGAAAGCAAAAAAGACCCACTTAACCCACGAGGACCTACAGGGCCAGCTTATCTTCCTGGGAGTTTTTGGACTCATTGACCCACCTCGAGAGGAAGCCATCGAGGCTGTTCGACAATGCAGGGAGGCGGGAATCGATGTAAAGATGATTACCGGGGACCATGCACTAACAGCCATGAGTATCGGAAAGGAATTGGGCATTGGCGACGGAGAAGTTTCCCTGGTGGGTAGTCAATTGGAGGATATGTCTGACGAACAACTACGAGAAGAAGTGAAAACCTGTCATATTTTCGCTCGAACCAGTCCGGAACACAAGCTGAGAATTGTGAAAGCCATTCAGGAGAACGGTGGAATCTGTGCCATGACGGGAGATGGGGTGAATGATGCTCCCGCGTTGAAGCGAGCCAATATGGGGATTGCCATGGGTATTAAGGGAACGGAGGTTTCTAAGGATTCTTCCGACATGGTATTGGTGGATGATAACTTTGCTTCTATCGTGCATGCGGTGGAAGAAGGCCGAACAATCTACGCCAACATTCGAAAAACCCTACTATTTATATTGCCCACCAACGGAGCAGAGGCTGTTGGCATAATGCTAGCCATATTTTTAGGGTTCAGCATGCCCATTACCGCACCACAGATACTGTGGATTAACATGATTACTGCGGTAACATTAGCACTGTCTCTGGCATTTGAGCCCATGGAAAAAATCACCATGAAAAGGCCACCCAGAGACGCCAAAGAACCTATTATAAGTAAGTATTTTGCTTTTCGAATTTTTGTGGTCTCCGTGGTGGCGGGAATTTTTACCTTGCTGTCATTCCTTTACTGGAAAGAGCAGGGAGCAGATTTGGAATACGCCAGAACCGTTGCGGTGAATACCTTGGTACTTTGTGAACTGTTCTATTTGTTGAACTGTCGTCAGATCATACAGCCTGCATTAACGAAGGAATTCTTCGGGAATCGGATTGTTTTCTATGTGATTTTGATTTTAATCTTTTTCCAGTTGGTGTTCACCTATCTGCCAGTGATGAATTTCTTGTTCATGTCGGTACCCTTGGACATGATGGGTTGGGGTTTGCCGGTATTATCCGGCCTGCTGATTTTTGTCATGGTAGAGATTGAAAAGGCCATCGTGCGAAAACTGGGGTTTGTCAAGGAGTAATATTTCATCACCCCGATTACCCCGGGGCATTATTATCCGTCAGGTAGGATAGCGCAACAAGCAATCAAAAAGACGAGCCAACCAATCCGCTCGTCTTTTGTTTCCGTTATAACTGAATGACCTATTTTTCTCTAGTCTTCCAGGCCATTCCATTCATCCCGGTCTCTGTTCCATTCCGGATAGTCTTCTAATATTTCGCAGGGCAT